>JBGUPW010000226.1:0-15940 GCA_045130495.1 Ruminococcus sp.
GACGCCGTGAGCGATAAAGCAAGCAGCCCCGCCGCGCAGGTTAAAACGGTTTTAAATTTCATATTATTTCGTTACCTCGGCAACTCCTTTTACAGCGCGGGTGACGTCGCCCTTGGTGCTGTGTCCCGCGTATTTTCCGTTCAGCTTTGCAATGTATTTGTCACCCGACGCGTAGAACTGAACGGTGTCGGAGCTCTCGTCGCTGAAGGTGTAGGTAACGGAAAGCTCCTCCTTGCCGCTTGCGCTGTCGTCTTTTACGTCCGACAAGCCGATGAGCGAGATGTTATTGTAGAAGGTCGTGAAGTCGCCGATCGGAATTTCCTTGCCGCCGTATTTGACCGTGGTTACGGTAGAGGTGCTTTCAACGCCGCTTTCGTCGGTTGTAACCGACTCGCGCGAGCTCAGGTCAAAATCATATGTCTTGCCGTTTGCCTTGACGCTCATCTTTGTGAGCTTCGTCATTTTGGGGTAGCAGACATACTCGGAGCAGAGCTTTGAGTAATCGGTTTGAGTCCACGGAACCTTTTCGGCGCTTATGCTGTAAACTACGGGTCTTCCACTGACCATGATGTTAACATTTCCATCGCTGTCGGGTTTGGTGGCGATAAGCTCAACGGTTTCATCGGGATAAACCGCCTTTATCGCCGCATAGGGCTTTGACAGCCCCAGCTCCTTTAGCTGCGCGTCGGATGGCTTTACCATTGTGACCGAGTCTGCAAAAAGACCTCTTATGCCGCCTGTCACAAGGCTGCTCTCGTTTTCGTTGGCATATCTGCTGACGGGAGCCGTCATGTTAAAGGAAGCCGAGTAGTTTTCGTTGCCGTTCGGTTCGAGCACGATATCCTTTTCAAACGCGCTTCCCGAAAGGGTGATCGAGCTTGCGGCGTTGTTGTCGGTGCTTTCGGCAGCTTCGTTTATCGTACTGCTGATCAGGTCGGTCACTCCGTAGTCAAACACGGAAACGGTTTCGGTATCGGCGACGTAAACCGCGTCGCCCGTGCCGAATTTAATGTAGGTTCCCGCCTGCTGCGGAGCGTCGTCGCCAACCGTGATGACCGCCTTTGTGCCGTCGCTGAAGGAAACCGTCACGACCGAGCGGGGCTTTTCAAAGCCGAAATCCGCTTCCTTGCTCTTGTCGAGCGTGGCGATTTTTGAAAATTTGAGACCCGAGGCGGCTGAGGCTATGAGGTCGGGGTTGCCGCCCTGCAAATCAAAGTCCTCATAACCCTTTAGCTTGTAGACCGTGGCATCGCCCTCGGGCGTTTCCGAGATCACGTCAATGGTTCCCTTGCTGTTCTCGATGTGGATCGTCTTGATGTCGGCGGGATAATACTCCAAAAGCGTGCCGTAGCCGTTGGCGGCGATTTTGCCGTCTTTGTCGGTTCCTACGTTGGCTTGGTGGAGTCCGTCTTTGTCGGTTGAAACCGAAAGCTTTGCAGGCTCGTCATAGGTCGAGGTTTCTTCATTTGAGCCGCCCTTCGGAACGAAAATCAGAATCAGCAGCACCGCGACGAGCACAACAGCCGCAGCTACAGCTATAATAATACCCTTTTTCTTATTCATCAGCGATTCCTCCTGCGAACCCAGAGCACGATGCCCGTGATCAAAATAGCTGCGGGAATAACAAACACGAAGATAACGAGAATGGCGTTGGAGGTCGTCTCGGCAGTGTCGCCCAAGGTCGAATCCTCCATTGTCTTTGCCTCGATAACAACGGTGTCGTCCTCTTTTTCGGTTATGGTGTTCAAAATGTTCATAAAGTACGCGGCGTTGTTAAAGCTGGGATACGACATATCAGTGGCGCTCAGCATAGCCTTTGAGCTGAACACGATAACGTTTGAATACGCTTCTGTTCCCGATTTTTGTCCTTCGGCGGCAATAGCTATCGGCTCGCCGGTTATGCCTGCCTCGGGGTCAAAGTTTTCGTCGGCGTCGAGCGGATAAATTCCCGACTTGTCAGAGGATTGAAGCAGAGCGTGGGCGGTGCTTTCGTCCTTTATCGTAATGCCGTTGGCGTACTCCGTAACGACCGGCAGATTGGAGTTTTTGAGGTTTTCCGTGTAATAATCGGTGTTGTCAACGATGAACGCGAACATCGGGGAGCCGTTCAGCCTGTGGTTGACGTCGGTTTCATATACAAAGCCTTTGTTGAGCTCCATGCCCCAGTTTGAGATCAGGTCGTCGATATTCGGCGTTTTCAGTTCGGAAACGCGCGGGTCGGCGTTCGGAACGTAAATCAGCGTTTTGCCGTATTTTCCGTCGTTTTCAAGCCATTTGCCGAGAGTTTCGGCTGACTTGTCGCTGAGGTCTGCCTGCGGAGCATATATAATCACCACACGCGCGTCCTTGTCAAGCTCGCCCGTGAGCAGCGAGACCTCGTTTACCTGATAGGCGTTGTCGGTGAGCAGAGAGGTGAGGCCGTCATATTCGCTTTCGCCCTCGCCTGTGAGAACGTCCACTACGACCTTATCCTTGGTTGTAACGTTGAGCGCACCCTTAACGGCAGCCTGCTCTATTGTGGTTCCTGTCCACTCATACATTCCGTAGTAGTTGTAATACTCTTCGTCGTAGGTGAAGCAGTCGTCGATGGTCAGACCCTTGTACTGGTCGCCGCACACGATAACGCCGACGTTCGCCTTTGTTTTCCAGTCTATATTCGGGTATTTTTGTGTGAAGTTGGGGTTCTCGGTGGTGTCAACAAACTCCACCTTGAATTTGCCGTTCGACTTTGAAACCATCTTGTCAAGCAGGTTCTTAGCCTGAACGAAATACTTTCCCGTCGCCTCAAACTCTTTTTCGTTAGCCACGATGTAAAGCGTAACGTCTTCGTCGAGGTGGCTCATGTATTCCTCGGTGTCAGCCGACAGCGCATAGGCGTTGTTGGCGGTGAAGTCGACCTTTAATTCGGGGAAACGGTCGATAAGCAGCGAGGTTATAACGTTTATCAAAATGACGATAGCTATTCCGACCGCCGTAAGGATAATCGAGAGCGAGCCGTGGCGTATCTTGCGGCTTTTGAGCAGCGCCTTCAAGCCGCCGCTTTTGCCCTTGGAGCCTTCCTCCGGCTCCTTCTCTTTTGTATCCTTTTCATCATTCCTGTCTTTGCCGGAAGTGTTTTCATTTGCTTCGGTGCTTTCTTCTTCCGCCGTGTTTTCAATTGCGGGATCATTTTCAAATTCCGCGTCGTTCTCTTGAACGGAGGTTTTTTCTTTGTTTTCAGCCATACTATCCCCTCCTTAGCTCCAGCGGCGTCTTTCAAGAACGCGGACGGTGAAGAACAGGAACAGCCCCGTCACGCTCAGGTAAAACACTACGTCTGTGGCAGACAAAATGCCGTAGGTGAAATTCGTGTAATAAGTTGTAAAATCAATTTTGCTGAGCGCGTTCGCGATCCATTCAACCGAAATAAGGCTTACAAAATAGCTTACGGTTTCGATCACCAGACCTGCCGCCATGCCGACTACCGCCGCAACTACCATGCTCTCGGTGAGCGAGGAGATGAAAACATTGATGGCGATCATCGCGGCTCCGAGCAAAAGGATACCGAGCAGCGTACAAAGCACAACGCTCCACTGAGGCTGCGCGAAGAACGAAATGATCACGGCGTAAACAATAAAGATACTGCAGCACATTGCAAAAACGGTAAACGCTCCGAGGAACTTGCCGAGCACGATCTCGGTGAGGCTCACGGGAGAAGTGAGCAGCGCCTGGTCGGTTTTCTGACGCTTTTCCTCCGAAAAGGTTTTCATGGTCAGCACCGGGATTATAAACATAATGATGTAGAACATATTGCCGAACACATATGAAAGGCTGTTGGAATTTCTCATAAAGCAGTAGTTATAGAAGAAAAATCCCGAGAAAAAGAAGAACACCGCCAGCACAACATATGCTATTGCCGAGTTGAAATAGCCCGACAGCTCGCGTTTGTAAATCGCTCCCATTATTCCTCTCCTCCTTTCGAGTTTTCGGTGAGTCTGAGATACATTTCTTCAAGGCTCTCGCCGCCCGACCTCATTTCGAGGATAGGACAGTCGATTCTCGCCATAGCGTTGAACACGTCGCGCCTAATGTCGGCGCCGGGCTTGTATTCAACATCGAACGAAACCACTTTGTCGGACGAGGCTCCGTTTTTCTTGATCTTCAGCACGCCCGGTATTTTTTTGATCTCAGCGGATATATCCGAATATTTGCCCTCGGCGGTGATGATCAGCCTGCGATCGTTTGACAGAGCGCTTGACAGCTCGTCGGCTTTGGCGTCGGCTATGATCTTTCCGTCGGCTATAATGATTATACGGTCGCAGGTCGCGGAGATCTCGCTCAATACGTGCGATGAAAAAATAACCGTGTGCTTTTTGCCGAGGTTCTTTATAAGCTTGCGGATCTCAATGATCTGCTTCGGGTCAAGACCGACGGTCGGCTCGTCAAGTATTATCACGGGTGGATTTCCCAACAGCGCCTGAGCAAAGCCGACGCGCTGACGAAAGCCCTTTGACAGGTTCTTGATAAGCCTCTTGCCGTGATTTTCAAGCCCCACAAGGCGCATCACCTCGTCGATGTGCTCTTTCTTCGGCAGCTTTACGCGCTTGATGTCGAACATAAACTCAAGATACTTGCGCACCGTCATATCGACATAGAGCGGTGGGATCTCGGGAAGATATCCGATTTTCTGCTTGGTTTTTTTAGGCTCCGCCAAAATCTCGCACCCGTCTACCGTAACGGTTCCCGAGGAGGAAGATATATAGCCGGTGATGATGTTCATGGTGGTGGATTTTCCCGCTCCGTTGGGACCGAGGAAGCCCAGCACCTCGCCCGTGTCAACCGTAAAGCTGATATCGTCTACCGCCTTGATTTTGCCGTAGCGTTTGGTGAGGTTTTTTACCTCTATCATCTGTTTCACTCCTTGGCAGGTATCCCTGCATTTTATTCCAAAGTACATTGTAACACAAACATTTTTATTTTGGTAGCATTTTTTGTAAAATTTCATTTATTTATCACATTTTTGCAGCTTGAAAAAGCACTCGCGGCGCGTGAAGATAAATCTGATGTTATCCTTTAGCTCGCAGGGCGTGCCGTGTGCGACCGTGAGCGCTGAATAAAACGTTGTATTTCTATCGAGAATCGGATGGGAAATAAACGTCGGTGCCGAGGGAGCCCGCAAGGGGCTCCCCTACAATGTCAAGGTAGTGTTTACTGTCAACTTTACCTTTTCTGCCTTAGGGAGCCCGCAAGCTCCCCTACAATGTCAAGGAAATGAACATATTATTCGGCATTGGATTCGATCAACATAAAACGCGTGCGCAAAACCCATAAATAAATCAACGGCAAGAAGCGCGGATTGGATCGAGCGTCACGCTCGCGCGGATTGGATCGAGCGTCACGCTTGCGCGGATCGGGTCGAGCGTCACGCTCGCTACTTTTTTTAACATGAAATGTTAAAGGGAGTTGGTTGAAAACCGAATTATTGCGTGATATAATTTGCGTACAGAGTATGAAACAGTATGATTTATCATACCGTTTCAAATCAAATTGCAAAGGCGGCGTGGAATTATGATAGCGTCAAATATAAAATTTTTAAGAAAAAAAGATTCCCTCAGTCAGGAGGATTTTGCGGAGCGCTTCGGCGTGTCGCGGCAGAGCGTGGCAAAATGGGAAAACGGCGAAAGCGCTCCCGATATTTTCAAGTGCCGGGATATCGCCGATTATTACGACATCTCGATCGACGAGCTGATAAACGTGCCGATCGAGGGACAGGAAGCAAATATCGAAACAAACGACGGAAAATACATTTTCGGGATCGTTAAGGTGGGCGACAGGGGACAGGTGGTCATCCCCAAGCACGCCCGCGAGGTGTTCGGAATAAATCCGGGCGACCGCCTTATGGTGATGGGCGACACGAACAAGGGCGGAATAGCCTTTGCAAAGGTGTCGTTCGGCAACCTGTTCGGAAAGGATTGAAAGATATGGATGCGATCAAAACAAGTGAGCTAACCAAAAAATACAAGGACAAAACCGCTGTGAACAAGCTGAACCTCACGATCCGCAAGGGCGAGCTTTACGCTCTGCTCGGCGTTAACGGCGCGGGAAAATCCACAACGATCAAAATGCTTTCCTGTCTTACGCGCCCTACCTCGGGCGACGCCGAAATTATGGGAAACAGCATTGTTTCCATGCCCGACAAGGTGAAAGCTGTAATCAACGTTTCTCCGCAGGAGACCGCCGTTGCAGCCAAGCTCAGCGTAATAGAGAACCTTGAATTTATCGCGCGGATATACGGAGCCGATAAAAAGCAGGCGAGAGAAAAAGCGGATAAAATGATTCGTGATTTTTCAATGGAGGAGATCGTCAGGAGCAGAGCTTCGACGCTTTCGGGCGGCTGGCAGCGGCGGCTGAGTATAGCGATGGCGCTTATTACCGACCCGGAGATACTGTTTCTGGACGAGCCCACTCTCGGACTCGACGTGCTCGCAAGGCGCGAGCTTTGGAGAGTGATCGAGAAGCTAAAGGGCAAAATGACTATAATTTTGACAACTCATTATCTTGAAGAGGCGGAGAGCCTTTCCGACCGCGTGGGAATAATGTCGTGCGGCGTGCTCTGTGCCGAGGGCACCGCAGAGGAGTTAAAATCCCGGGCGGGAACCGATGATTTTGAGGAAGCGTTCATAAGGCTGACAGAGGAGGCGGCAAAATGAGAGCACTGATATTCGCTTCACGCAATACAAAGGAAATCACAAGGGATCTGCTCACGCTGTTTTTCGGCATAGCGTTTCCTATCGTGCTGATGCTGCTTTTGTCGGCGATAAACAAAAGTATTCCCGAGGGTCAGGGCCCGACGATGTTCAATATTGAAAGCCTCGCACCGGGAATATCGGTGTTCGGGCTGAGTTTTTTGGCGCTGTTTTCCTCAATGATAATAGCCAAGGATCGCACAACGAGCTTTGTGCTCAGACTGTTTACATCGCCGATCAAGCCCGCCGAATTTATTTTGGGCTACACCATGCCGCTGCTGCCTATGGCGCTTATCCAGAGCGCTGTCTGCTACGCCGCTTCGCTGTTTATGGGAATGAAGCTCAGCGTTGATTTGCTCGTTGCCATCATCGTGAATATTCCGATAGCGGTGGTGTTCATCGCACTCGGGCTGCTGTTCGGCTCGGTGCTCAACGAAAAGGCTGTGGGCGGAGTGTGCGGAGCGCTGCTCACCAATCTCAGCGCGTGGTTTTCAAATATCTGGTTCGACACCTCGCTTGTCGGCGGAGCATTTAAGACAGTTGCCGATATCCTTCCCTTCTCGCACGCGGTCAATGCCGCCAGAGCAGCGGCTGCGGGCAATTACGGAGCGATATTCCCCGACCTGTGGTGGGTCATCGGCTACGCCGTTGTGATCCTCGCCGCCGCGGTAACTGTGTTTTCGATCAAGCTGAAAAAGAATTAGGCAATACCGCATAATTACAGTGTGCGGATTGCGAAGTAAGATTTTTCGTCAGATTTTTTGGACAGTCTGACGGAACAAGATTCAAGGGAATCTCTGATAATTCAATGTTGTGCAGAAGTGCGGAAGATTATGCCGTGAAGATTCCGTGCTTATAAGCGGTAGGGAATTGTTAGAGGTTCCCTATATGACGTTTACCGTTGGTGTTTGTCGAGCGGTTGCGGATTTCAACAAAAATTTAATTATACCGTAGACATTTTCATCGAATTGAGTTATAATGAACTTGTATTGGGAGCCTCTGAAAATTCAATGTCGTGCAGAAGTGCGGAAAATCAATGGCAAAATGTTGTCAAAACTCCGCAGTTATACTGACGTATATCAAGGCTCTCTTCTATATATTCAAAGGAGAATGTCAAATGAGTTACTGTGAAAATTGCGGAGCCAAGCTTGCGAACGGAGCCAAATTCTGTCCGAAATGCGGAGCAGGTGTAGCAGCACCGCCGCAGGCTTCGCCTCGGCAAATGCCGCCTCAGCAGCCCCGCGTCACACCGCCTCCGCAGCAGCCTTATTCGCCTCAGCAGCCCTATGCTCCGGCGCCTCAGCAGCCTCGCAACGACTCGCGCAAGCCCCTGATGATCGTGCTGTTCGTGCTGATAGGGGTCATCGTCACGCTCGGCGTCGTTATCGCGATCATTCTTTTCAGCAAAAACACTGCGGAAGCAAAAACCTTCGATTTTACCTGTTCGCAGTATAATACGGAAATAAACCGCATTATGGGCGAAAACAAGCTCAAAGAGGACAAGTGGAAGATAACCGAAGCGAACGCCGTTTACGTTGACAACAGCTTTAACATAGATCTTGATCTGGACAAGAAAAGCGAAAAAATCAAGAGCATAAAGGTGGGTCACACCGACAGCGAGGACGCGGCGAAAATCGCGGCGGTAAGCCTGATGATAGTGGAGCCGGCTGCGGATCAAAGATCGGCGCTTATCGAGCTTGCCGAGCTAAAAGAAGGCTCGCAGAAGGAGATCGTCAAAGAGAAAACCTTGGTTTACATTGACAGAACCGAAAAGGAATATATAATCGAGCCTAAGCCCGACGACCGCGAGCCTCAGACTGCACTGACTGCGGCGACTGAGGCAACAGACAAAACAAAGACTTCTCAAATCGAAACAACCTTGCCTGCAACAACGGTCGAGCCGACTACCCAAAAGCCTGTATACAAAGCCGAGGACTATGTCCGCACCGAAAAAGAGTGTCAAGCCAAATACAGCGGAGCGTTCCTTATCACGGGCGAAAATGATACCGCAAGGTGCCGTCAGCCTCAACTGACAATAGACAGCTCAGACGCGAAAACCGTTAACAATGAAATAAAAGAAAAAACCGAGGATGTTTTTGAAAAGGCAAACAAGGGTGATACGGCGTGGTTCAGAACCGACTACGTTTGCTATATCAACGGAAACATTCTCAGCCTTGCGGTTGAAATCCGCACGGTCGATACCCCGAACAGTATGTTTTATGTTTACAACTTCAATGTTGAGACGGGCAAACGCCTGAGCTACTCCGATATAATGAGCGCCGCAGGGGTCAACGAAGCCGAAGCTTATCAAATGGTAAAGGGCGATATGCTGCCGCGCTTTGAGGAGCTTGAGGGCAAATCCACTAACCCCTCAATGGCTTCGCAGATCGAGAAAGCACAGAGCAGGACTCTTGCGGATGAAAATGTAAAAAAATCCGATTTCTTCCTTAACGGCGACGGAAAGCTCTGCGCCTGTTACCGCTATTACTGGGTTGCCGGTGCGGAAAATTACGGCGCGGTCGCTGTTTTAAATGCGACATAAAAAGAATAGAACAAAATAATAAAACAATATAAAAAGCCTTCCTTCTGTGCACGCGTCAGACTGCGCCGGTCGGCTGAGCCGACAATCAATCCGCGCCCCTTAACAGCATAATAAGACCTTCCTTCAATTCCCGCGTTAAAACGCGCCGGTCGGCTGAGCCGACAATCAATCCGCGCTACTGAACATCATAAAAAGACCTTCCTTCTGTGCACGCGTTAGACCGCGCCGTTGAAGGAAGGCTTGTTTTATAGCTGTTTATAAATAGGCGCCCTGCCTGTCGGCTCAGCCGACCGTCCTGCCCCGTCGTGGTAACGACGAATACTTGACTACTTTCCGTCAAAATGCTATAATCTTAACGAAATTCGACAATTTATATCTTTTTATGACATTTTTTGGCATTATAAGACGGAGGTACTTTTTATGACAAACAAAACCGAATCGGTTCAGCTACGTTATTTCAGCGGCTATATCCGCAATTTCAAGGCTCTTTGCGCCGAGCTTGGCGTTGACTCTGCCCTCAGCCGCGAGGAACGCGAGGAAGCAATCTTGAAGGCGGCTTATTTAAAATGGGGACTTGAAATGACCTCTCACATCTACGGAATGTTTGCGATAGGTCTGTGGGACGATGATTCTCAAAAGCTTTATATCATTCGCGAACAGGTGGGTCAGAAGCAGATGTTCTATGCCGTCGCGGGCGGCGAGCTGCTTTATTCGGGCGACATCAACGAGATCGCGGCTGACCCGCGCCTTGAAAAGCACCTTAACAAGCGTATGCTGCAGCAATATCTGTTCTACGGATATCCCATCGGCGAGGAGACCTTTTACGAGGGAGTGTACAAGCTCAGACCCGGTCATTACGCGGAGTGGGACGGAAAGACCGTTTCGGTTCATCGCTATTTCCGCCCTGTTTTTGAGCCCGACAACAGCAAGACCGTCGAGGAATTTGCGGAGGAGATCAAAAGCGTCGTCGAGGAGATCTTAGGCGAGGAGCGCGGCGATACCGAGCTTCCCTACAAGGAGTCGTTTTTGTCTGGCGGCGTGGATTCCTCTTATCTCCTTGCGGCAAGCGACGCTCAGGCGGCGAACACCGTGGGCTATGAGGAAGCGGGCTTTGACGAATCCGCTCTCGCAAAGCGCACCGCTGAGATTTTGGGCAGGGGCTTCAACGTTAAGATGATCACGCCCGAAGAATATTTTGACCGCATTCCGACCGTTATAGACAAGATGGGTCAGCCCTTGGGCGACGCCTCGGCAGTTGCTTTTTCGCTTGGCTGCGCCGCTGTTCGCGAGCACGCCAAGGTGGTGTATTCGGGCGAGGGCATAGACGAGTTCTTCGGCGGCTACAACGCCCACAAGCGTGTTCTTCCGCCCGAGTGGACATATCTCACCTGTTCGCATATCATGTCCGAGGAAGTTGTCAAGTCGCTTATGAAGGATTATGACAGCTCGGTAAAGGCGGTTGACCCCGTTGCTCCGCTCTGGGAGGAGGTCAAGGGACAGAATCCTCTGGCTCAGAAGCTCACTATCGACATTTCGCTCTGGCTTGAAGGTGACATCTACCTCAACACCGACCGCACAAGCACCGCCTGCGGAGTTGAGCTTCACACTCCGTTCAGCGATTTAAGGCTGTTCAACGTGGCGCGCAGGATCCCTGCGGAATATCAGTTTGAGGGCGAACAGAACAAAATAGTTTTCCGCACCGCCGCCGAAAGCAAGCTTCCGCATGAGGTCGCGTTCCGCAAGAAGGTCGGCTTCCCGGTTCCCGTCCGCAAGTGGCTTGCCGACGAACGCTATAACCGCCCTGTGGAGGAAAAGCTCTTCGGAGAGTCCTCAAAGCTTTTCTTTGATCAGGACGAGATCAAAAAGATGTGGGAGAGCTTTATCAACGGAGAAGCTCTGCTCTGGAACAGAGTGTACGCCGTTTACGCGTTCCTTCTCTGGTACGATTTGAATTTTTAATGCCGACAGGCGCTTTCAGCCCGTTTTTGGAGATGTTTGGGCTGTAATAAAATATCAAAAACGGTTGGACAGAAACGTTTATTGAAAAATAATAATGTAAAAAATTAAAAAAGATAACGCCGCTTGATTACCGAACAACGGGTCAAGCGGCGTATCTTTTTAATGGTTCTTAAAGAGAGTATCAAATTGGAGGGTATTTAAACAGGGTGTTACCCCGGGAAAAAGTCAAATCTATGTAAAAGGCGTAAAGCCTGAATCTTTAAATCAGTTAAATAAGTTGATTTTGTTAAATAAGTTGATTATGTTAATTAAGTTAAATTGTTTTATCAAAGTGAAGCGTGTTTTCTGACATAAGCGCGGTACAGCTCTGTAACGAACTCGATTACGATCACTCCCACAATGGGGATAACTATATTGCACCAGTTGAACTGAAAAGTCGAACAACTTATATAGGTGCTGTACATCAGGTCGTACAGTGCATAGAAAGCGATAGCAAACGGCAGTTTAAGCAGTATCGATGCAATTTTCTTTTTCATAACCGTAACCTCCTTATCATTACATTACGGATATAACCTAAATTTCTTGTTATTGTTTATGCTTTACTATATATACATATAGTCCATGTCATATTCCTTAGCCTTAGGGTCGTTGAATACCGCTTCGTCGTGTTGGGGCTCGGAATTGAACTTCTTTGCGTTCTTCTTTTCTTCGGATGAAGCCTTTGCCGCCGCAAACGCTCCTGCCGCCGCAGCGGCTAAGATTACAAGCTTAATCATTTTTGATTTCTCCTTTGCGTTTTTTCTGGGGTTATTATAACACGGCAACCGTGACAACAATGTGACAAATTCCAAATGGTTTTGAAAACTTTTTCGATTAATAACAAGTTTATCTGAAATCTACTAAAATTTCGATTATTATATTGTATTTTAGTACATTTTATGCTATGATATTATCAAAAAGAGGCGGAGGTCGATATGAAAAGAGCAAATACGGTAGGAGGCTTATACTTCCTGGTTCATTTTTTGCTGGAGGTTATTTCTTTTTATGTGCTGACTTCCTATACGGACAGCCCGTTTGTCTGGCTTTTGTTTTTAGCTTACGATTTTGCGGCGTTTGTACCGCAGGGCTTTTTCGGTTGGCTGCGCGATATCGGAGTGCAGATCAATTTCGCGTTGTCGGGTTTGGTGTTAACTGCGCTTTCGCTGCTGTTTATGCTGTTTGACCTTAACGTGTTTTTGATCATCGCGGTTCTCTCGCTCGGCAACTGCATGGTTCATATTCACGGAGCCGAGGTTACTCTGCGCACATCTTCCGGCAGGATAACCCCCTGCGCGGTATTTGTTTCGGGCGGCTCTTTCGGAGTGATAACGGGTAAGCTCATGTCCTCCGGCGGCGTTGCCGTGCCGTGGGTGCTCGCGCTGAATGTGCTTATGCTCGTTCCTGTTATCGTAGCCGAGCGGATAGGAGAATCCGACGGCTCGGATAATTTGAAGCAGTACAACTTTTCAAATCCCCGGCTGCGCGCCGCAACAATTATTTTGCTTGCGACTGTGGTTGTGACGGTTCGCGCTTATATGGGCTACGGGATCCCGACCACGTGGAACAAAACCGTTTTGCAGACCGTGGCGCTCTATTGCAGCATGGGGCTTGGAAAGGCTCTCGGCGGCGTGCTGACAGATACCATCGGAATCCGCAGAACAGCGCTAATCAGTACGCTTGGCGCTCTGCCGTTTTTGATATTCGGAGCCGAGATCATGTGGGTGTCGCTTATCGGCATCGCAATTTTCAGCATGACAATGGCTGTGTCGCTGGCGCTTATCGTGTCGCGGCTGCAAAGTCTGCCCGGAGTCGCGTTTGGCTTTACAACGCTTGGTTTGTTTTTGGGAACCGCGCCGCTGTTTTTCCTGCGGATTGACTCCGTGTGGATAAATTGTATTATGATTTCCGTTCTGACCGTTTTCTGCGCGTTGATTTTGACCGTCATCTGCGCAAAACGGGAAGGCAAAAATAAAAAGGAGTGAAAGTAAATGGATATTCAAATGTTTTCCCCGCAGACGGCGGACGCTATAATTCCGCCCGATAATCTGAGAAGCAACAACGAACAACAGAGCTTTGAAAGCTCGTATGTTGAGCCGACCGAGGAAACTACCGAGGTGCCTACCGAGAAACCGACTCAGGCTACGACTCAAGCGCCTACTCAGGCGCCCACTCAGGCAACGACACAGGCGCCGACTCAGGCTACAACTCAAACGACGACCCAAGCTCCCACTCAGGCAACGACTCAGGCAGCAACAAAAGCGACGACTGCGACGGGCACCGTACAGCCTTCTACAGCTCCTTCTTCGGCCTCTAAGGGCAGTTCAGACACAATGCTGACCGTGCTTCTGATAATTATACCGATTTTGATAGCGGCTCTGATCGCGCTTGTAGTGGTGCTCATCGTGCGCAAAAACAAGGCGTCAAAGCCTCCGCAGCAGAATTCGGACGACGGAACGCCTCCGCAGGAACCGAATAACGGAACGCCGTCGCAGTATCCGAATGAGCAATACCCGAATAACGGAATGCCTCCGCAATATCCGAACAACGGAATGCCGCCGCAATACCCGAATAACGGAATTCCGCCGCAGTACCCGAACAACGGAATGCCTCCGCAGTATCCGAACAATGGTATGCCTCCGCAGTACCCGAACAACGGAATGCCTCCGCAGTATCCGAATAACGGAATGCCTCCGCAGTACCCGAATAACGGAATGCCTCCGCAGTATCCGAATAATGGTATGCCGCCGCAGTATCCGAACAATGGTATGCCGCCGCAGAATCCGAACGACGGAATGCCGCCGCAATATCAGAATGACGGAACTCCTCCGGATTACAACGGACAATAAGCTGAGGAGAAAACAAAGTGAGTGATATATTAAGCGGATTTTTCCCGACGGCAGACGTGGCTTATCCGCCGCCGACAGAATATATAACGCGGCTTTTGACCGAATGTTGGCTTCCGATACTGCTGATATTTTTAGTGCTGCCTGCCGTAGTTGCAGCGGCGGTGCTGCTTATAATCAGAAGAAAAATAAGGCGGCGGTAAATGAGCAGTCTTGTATGGGCGCTGTTTTCGGCGTTGGCGCTTACTTTGGCGGCAGAGCTTTCCATCGCCGCGATACTCGGAGTGCGCGGCTGGGATTTGGTGATAATTGGTTTGGTGAACTGCCTTACTAATCCAATCGTCAACTACGCTTATTGGTGGGAGTGGGCGCTTTGGGGCGGAGTAGGGATCGTTCCCTATCTCGTTTTGGCGGTGCTTGAGATCTCTGTGCTGTTCGGCGAGGCGCTTCTGTTCAAAAAGCTGCTTCTCTACCGAAAAATCAGCCCCCTAAAGCTTTCGCTGATCCTAAACGCTTCGTCCTTCGCGCTCGGCGAGCTTACAGCGCTGCTTGGTATCATATTTTAAAAAACAAACAGACCTGTTCCTTCTGATATGGAACGGGTCTGTTTTTGCCTCATTGTGCTCTGCAAAGTAGGTTTTCTGTTTTATTCGGATTTACCCCCACTATTGACACAGCGCCAAAGAAAATCGCTTAGGCAGCCTTAAGGTGGATTGTCTAAGCGATTGCTATTGCAAATATCGATTCTAAATTTGTGTTTTTCGAAAAAGAGGGTTTGCAGAAACATAAATCAACACAAATAAATATTTAATAGATTATTAAAAAAGGTATTGACATATCAATGGTGGTATGATATTATATAATATTCCAAGTTAAACTTGGATGAGCAACACTATAGACTACCATATATATTCTTGGAGCTTGGCTCTGGAAAGGAGGTAGTCCTATGAACTTTGTTGTCACTCTTGACTGGAAGTTTGCTGTTGCTCTTGGTGTGTCTGTGGTTGGCGCCATCTTAGCTGTGAAGATGGAACCCGATGCAGCCGAAAGGGTATCAATCCATGCGGTTGATGCTTGCAAGGAGTTTTTGGTTGCTAAAAACAGTAACCAATAACTCCAGTATATCAGGGCACATAGTCGTTGGGTTATGTGCCGTGATTTTTTCTATGGAAGGATAGAATATGATGGAGAATGAACCGGTTGCCAATGAGAAGATCTCATGTGATGACATATATCTGGAAGAAATAGAAAAATACATCAAAACTCTGAAAAGATTCAGAGAAGCTTGGCTGCGATCTTCTTCATCTTGGAACTCTGAACTTTTTCAGTACGCGGATTCTGATTTCTATTTTTATCGTTTTGCTATTGAAAGGCAGGAGAAAAGCACTGAACCATTTTTGACCAGTATTCTTTGTAGAGTAATGGAACGGTATGGGGTGCCTTTTGAGTTTCCTGAAGACAAGCGTAATGCTCCATTCACGTTTATCATTTGCGAAAAAGAAGGCAGAATTGGATACCGGCTTGAGGATTTCTTTTGTGATGAGGTCGTTAATGATATTGTAAAAGAATATAATGTCGTTGAGGCCGTGATTTTGAGAACGTGGAAGCCTGGAAGAGCTAATGAATGGATTACAAGAGAAAATGAACAGTACAAAAGAGATAATCTGAAACTAAGGGCTACCTTAATAGAATCATTCTTCAATAAATATTTTAGCCCAGAAGAATACAAATCTTTTACATCACACATTAAGTACCCACTGATTAAAAACTCATATTTCCATTATAAAAAGCTGTCAAGTGAAAAAAACAGGGAAAAAGCGCTCTTAATCAAT
>JBGUPW010000227.1:0-15594 GCA_045130495.1 Ruminococcus sp.
TTCCCATACCGAACACGGAAGTTAAGCCCTGTAGTGCCGAAGATAGTGCCTTGGCGACGAGGTGTGAAAATAGGAAGATGCCAATACTGTAGCGGGTTTTTCTTTAGTTACTTGCGGAATCAATAAATGATCGAGGTTATATTATGGGATATATCGCTTTTGCTTTATTTGTGTTGGGACTTACGCTGATTTTCGCTTATCTGTACGTTATGAAAAAGCATAAGCGTTGTTCCGAGCAGACACAGGGAATGCTGTATAAAATCGGACAGAATACATCCCGTGATGTCTCTCGGTCTGTGTATTATTATTCCTATAATGTAGACGGGATCGAATATAAGCTTAAAACATTTGATCGCGGACCGGAATCGAATAAGGTCGGTGATAGTTGTACCATATGGTATAATCCCAAAAAGCCGAAGGATTCACTGGCGCATCGTTACAAGTCATATAAAGCATTTAAAATTCTTCTCATCAGCGGGATCGTGATGATTGTGACGGCGTTAATCCTGCCCTTTATAAGTTTAGCTGTTTCAATGGGGTAGAGGTGACGGCTTTTTTGGTTACATTAAGTGCTCAACGGGACGGAGTTGTAAGAACTGATTTTTCTTTTCAAATCTATTGCTTATAAAGAATCTCCTTGAAGCTAACTGTCCATCCCGGTAAGTATTTGAACGATTGGAACAAAGTGCATGGTTAAAAGCCAATCATTATATTTCTAAGTTGGTTTAGAAATATTGTGATTGGCTTTTTTGTTGCAATTATTTTTTTCCTCTGTCTGAAAGACGCTATGAAACGTGTCCGAAAAAAGAAAGCTTAGTTATGCTTGCTTTGCAGAAAAGGAATATGGTGTTCGGCTATCGTACTGAACAGGATACTTACAAAGAAATAGCCGGTCTTGGATATACTTCCATGACCGACTATTATCTGCAAGTGTGTGAAAACTAAGGAACCGCCGTGTATCCAACGGTACGCACGGTGGTGTGAGAGGTCGGGGATAGTTAAAATCCCTCGCCTACTCGATTTTCATTTTCGTTATTTTGGCGAACCATATTCTTCAAATTGGGTTTGTCGGAAATTCGACCTCCGTGGGGAACGCGGCGGCTTGCGGATATGCTGTTTTGCTGCGGATCAGTCAATAGTTCTCTCGGTGATCAGGGCGCCGTCGCCGTTGTACATTTTGTATTCTATGGTAACGTTGCCAAAGCCGTAATTTTTGAGTATTTTTTGCAGGTCGGCAAGACCGAACTTATCCGAGATCTCTTCGGTGGTCAGGTTGCGGAAAAAGTCGAGATCTTCTTCGTTATATGTTTTCTTAGCGTTCACCTCAAACAACAGAACGTTGCTGCTGCTTGCCGAGACGGAAATTTTGAAATTCTCGTCTTCGCTGTCGGAAAAAATCTTTTGGAAGTCGGGATCGCTCACCAATTCCTCAAGAGAGAAAAAGGCTGCTTTGGAGGATTTGGAGTCTTCCTTGCCGCATGCAAAGAACGAAAGGCACATTGTAAGCGCGAGCAGTGTGATTAGGATTTATTTCATAATGGTCACTTTTCTTTTTTGTCAAAACTTATTATAACACAGTCGGTATTGTTAGTCAAAATTTATAACAAAACTGTAACCCGACAGAGAAATGTGGGTACACTCAATAAATGATATAGAAAAGAGGGCTTTGCAAATAAGGTTTATCTCATTCATCTTAGATAAATAGGAGATAATAATGAGCTGAATTTCCTCGACTATCCGAACTATCATCCTCAGATTGCCGGGGAATACGAAGTATTAAAGCCGAAATTGCGGAAGAGATATGAGTATTACAGAGATGCCAATACCGAAGCAAAACCCGTTATTTTTTAAACTCATCGATCCATTCCGCCACGTACTTCTGTATCTCGGTAACATTTGAAATGGTGATATACTTTGCAATATCCGTTCCCAGATTGTTTTTCTCATGGTACAGCTCTGCTGCCGCTAATTGCACGGCGTCTAATTTTGCAGCTTCGGCAAGATATCGCTGCAAAAGCGTAGCGTCTGAAATATTCACTTTGCCGTCTCCGTTCACGTCGCCCATATTGTAACCCTTTGCGTCTTCCGTCTGTGTGAAATCGCAGATACAGCCAAAAGCGGTGCCGCGGCGGTTGCCGACCGCGTCCTTTTTATAGAGCGTATCGTCAAACACGTTGGCAATGCCGGTTTCAAAGGTTTCCGTTCCGTTTGAATATTCCAGATATCCGTCGCGGACGCTCACGGACATTCCCTTTGCCAGTATCTTCGGATTGGGCAGATAAAAGGAGTCAAAGGCGACTTCTCCGCTCCGCTTTACGCTGACTGGTTCAAAAACATAGTCCGGATTATAATCCGAGGGAGAAGTGATTTGGTAGAACAGGACGTCGTCCCTTGAAACGCCTGCTATACACTGTTCGTCGGCTTCTACTCTGCTGTCAGCCGAGGTGAACGCGCATCCGCAGAGCTTTATGGTGCCGGCAAGATCATATGGAACATAAGAGATGTTTTCGTCATCCTCAGGCAGATTATCGGCAAGGGCGCAGTTGAGCAGGTTTGTATTTCCGTAGGAGGTGACCGCGCAGGCGCTGTCGTTTGTTCCGTAAATTTCCGTTTTATAGTTTTTGTACAGGGAACAGCTGACCATGTTCAGCTCGGAATTGTTGTTGAAAACAGCGCCCTTATCGGAAAAGTTTCCGTCAAACGCACAGTTGATAAAATCTCCCTTTGCGTTGTTGTTCAGCGCGACTGCGCCGCCGTAGGTTGCCCTGTTGCCGCTGAATTTGCAGTTGCTGACCTTCAGACTTCCGCCGTTGCAGTAAACGGCGCCGCCGTAGGTTTTCGCTATAAAAGAGGAGAACGAGCACTGATTCAGATTAACGCTGCCGCCTTCGCAGAGAATACACGCACCGTTTTTGGCGGCTATATAATCTTTGACATCCGCCATTATGTTTCTATTTAATCTGAACCCGTGCAGTGTCAGCGCTCCCTGTTTTTTTACTTCAAAAACAGGCTTGCTGCAATCGAGCGGGGTGATCGAGCAGAAGGAGCCTTCCGCGTCCTGAGGCGCGTTGATCACAACATTTTTGTCGATGCTTATCACATCTTCGGAATTCAGCGTATACCCTACCGAGTCCTTTATATCTTCCGAAAAGGTAATGGCGGTGCTGCCGTCATATGCCGCCACTGCCTCTCTGAGCGAGATGATGTTATCGAACGGGTCTGACGAATCGCCGGACGTGGTAACGACAGTAGAAGCTTTTTCCCTGAACCGAACCAGCGCCAATTGTTCTTCTTTGCTGATACGGTTGCCGCCTGCCGTTCCTTCGATCACTGCGAAAACACCGTATACGCCTTCTTTAGCGATACTGTCGGGAAGCGCGTCAATGGATATCTCAGGAGAAACTGCGCCGGGAGCAAGATCGAGCGCGACCGGGGTACCGACCGTGAAGGCTTCCTTCTCTTCGATGCCGTTGATGAGCTTAACCGTCAGGTAAGCTTTTCCCGTCAGGTTTCCGTACACCTGAGCCGAGGTGTTTGTTACGGTAAATCCGTTTTTCTTCCCGAGACTTGTCTCACCATCCGGCATATCAATGACGCTGTACTCCTGAGAGAGTATGATCTCCGCGCCGAAAGCGGGCGGAGAAACGATATCCGAATAAACGTAAAATGTTCCCTCAAGACCCTTGATTTTATAGCCTGTGCGGAAAATATATGCGTTTGCTGCTTTTATTCGTTTTTGAACGGACTTCGCAGCGCCGGAATAATCCTGCCATTCATCGCTCCATGTGATCGTTCCGTAGTCCGTCTTGCGTGCTTTGTATTCGGTAGATATAAGCGTGACGCTGTCCTCAGCATCTTCAAAGCCCTGACATACAACGGAGGCTAAAACCGTTTCGTCCCCGGCAACTTCGGAAACCGATGCGGTGACGCCGAGACGCGACAGATCCGTTTCCGCTGCGGCGACCGCAAACGAAGCGACTGCTTTATTGTTATAATAAAACGCCTCGTCAAGCTTTTTGCCGCAGTTCAGCTCCAGCTCGGCAGTATAGCTGCCGGCAGGCAGTCCGCTGCCCAGTAATTCATATGGGATATCGGTGCTTTGCATCGCCGTGACGGAGATAACAGAGGTATGCGTTTCGCTTAAAACAGTCTCGCCCGCGGCGTTTTTGACCGTTATACGGTATTCCACCGCGCCGTTATAGGCTTGCATCGACATATTAGTGATCGAGATAGTCACCGCAGGCTTCGTTCCCGCGTAAATAGTTTGGTTGCTTTCAAATTGCGGGAAATCACCGCCGCCGACGGCAAAGATAGTCGGCTTGAAATCGATGTTGTTCACCTTGTCCTTCGTGGCGTAAGGGTCGGGGTCGAGGTAACTCTGCGCCTTTTCAAACGGCAAAATCGTATAGAACTTCATCAGCGACGCATCGTCGTAGGTCGGAAAGACGAATTTCTCTTCGCTGTGCTCCATCGAAAGCACATTAAGCTTGTTGGGAGCAACGCGTCTTTCCTCCTGCGGACACATATCCGAATCGGAATCAGAAATGATCAGTGCGGCGTAGTGGCGGGCATCGGACGCCTCAAAGGAGGGGTCATTGATGTATCCCCAGCACGACACCGCATGGGCCCCACCGCTCGGAAAACGTATGTCCAAGCCGACGCCGCAGCCCTCGCGCAGCCTTTGCTGCAGGAGCTGCACGTCTTTGACCGGATCTGACGATACCCAAACCTCTTCGGTCAGACATTCAAACGGATACTCCCGCACGTACGCGCCGCTTCCCTTTTTCTTGAGACGAGCGGTGCCCTTGAGCGTTTTGCAAATGCCGTTCAGGAACCAACTGTAACCGCTGATCGTGTCCAAGCCCCCGTCGGTAAAGTCGACGGTAAATTGATCGAACAGATCGTCGCTGTCTCCGAATTCCGTCGGTTCGAGCCAGCCGGCATATTGCAGGGTGTTGGACGCCGTTGCCGCCCAGCATAAATTATCGTCGTCATGGGAATAGTCGGTTTTTTCCGCGTCGATATAGCTGAAATTCTCAAGCTGAAGCTCTTTGCCGTAAACAAAGCTGTCAAGGAGCGCGTTTTGGGTTTCCTCGAGATTTGCAGGCGTCAGACCGGTGAGGAACGCCTCACGCCCGGTATCCGGAAAAGTGAAGTCAAGTGCATAATAGCCGTTCATTTTCCGGGAAGAAGCGCCTACACTGCCGTCGTTTGCAGCGATACCGTTCAGCGTGACGCTGAGCAGCTCCGTGCCGTTTCCCAGCACGGTATACGAGGCGACAGACGCAACGCCGCTCCAATCCTCGAGCCCGGAAACGTCGATCAAGCCGTCGTATGTTTTTGCCGTCCCGTTCGTAAAAACCACCTCGGTCGATACGCCCTCGCGGGAAATCAGCGGCAAATCGCCTTTGTCCATGCTGTGAGCGGAGACGGCGGTCATCCCCGACGCCGCGATAAGCCCCGCGACAAAAACGGAAACTGTCTTTTTTAATCCAAACATCATTGATACCCCTTTCGTTCATTGGATCGGCAGCAATTACTTTTGCTGTTACTATCATAGCAGATATAGCCGCCGATGTCTACCGCCATTTCTATTCTTCCGACAAAGAATCGTGCAGCGGCTCTTTTGTTCTGCATCAGTTCCGAACGGATCTATTACGTGCTTCGGCGGCATGGATGGAGAAAAATAATGCCGAGAAGCAAACATCCGAAAAAAGCAAAGCAGGAGGCGATAGAAGCCTCAAACAAATTAGGGCAATACCGCATAATTACGGTGTGCGGATTGCGAAGTAAGATTTTTTTGGACGGTCTGACGGAACAAGATTCAAGCAAGGCGTGCGCCGCGAATTGTGCGGTGTTGCCTAAATTTCAGGGAAACTCTAAAAATTCCCTGAAATGGGTGGCAAATTATCTTTGTGTGATTCAATCTTTTGCTCTCCGAAAATTTATATGGACAACTGTGCTGTCCGGTGTTATGATTAATATGGCACTTATTCTAAAGGAGAGGTTAGGAGAGATTGTTATGAAAAGGATACTATCGTTTATTCTGACCGTATCTCTTGCTGTAGGAGCGGTTTATTTGAGCGCCTGCTCAAACAAGCAGGAGGAAAAATCCGAAACCCAATCTGCGACGGAAACCCAATCTGTGACGGAAACGCAAGCTGTGACGGAGTTAAAAGCGGAAAGCGGGCCTCACACACTGTATTTTAAGGACAGCGGCAAAACGGATAAGGCGGTCATTACTTTTTTCAACAGCGTCAGCGGTAAAAGCAAGGACGTTGAAATGAAGAAAATCAGCGCGGACAGCGATTCCACTACCTTTTCCTGCGAGGAGGATCCCACGGTATATAATATGGCTTATGTCACCTGCGGAGGTGAAAAGACTGACAGTGTCGCCTTTAACCGCTGCGTAAGCGGTTGGTACAAATACGGTAATCTTATGCTGCCTTATACTGAGGGCGAGCCGCTCGACTACGTTCCCGACTTTAAGGATGTGACGTTGAACGGCTACGGCTACAATAAAGTCATTCACATCTGGACTCCCGATGATTATGACGCGTCGTCCGCTGAAAAATATTCGACGATTTATGTCCTCGACGGTGAAAACATGGTGATCGGTGAGGGCGCCGACCCGCTTGCGGTCAGCTCCGGAATTACCGAACAGGTGCGGTCGCTGACTGCCGAAACCGGATATAAAGCGATCGTCGTCACGATCGAATCCATCAGGTTGGCCGCACGCGATTACGAGATGGTTCCGATAATAGGGGTTCAAAGCGATGAAAAAGTGAATAAAATCGCGCAGGAGATCGGTTTGATGATCGACTACAGCGGCAAAAACAGCTATGGCTTCGACTGCATGAGCGGACTGGAATTTGCGGATTTTGTCGCCAACACCGTTGTGCCGTATGTTCAGGAGCATTACAATGTCTATACCGACTCTCTCCACACCGCGATACAGGGCGCGTCTCTCGGCGGACTGGAGGCGTTCTATATCGCCGCAAACTACGCGGATAAATTCGGCACGCTCGGCGCGATGTCGCCGTCCTTTTATGCCTTCGACGACGCTTCATGGAGAAGCTGGCTTGGCAAATTGAATTTTGAAAAAAATGCTCCGTTTTTCTACTTTTACGTTGGACCCGATTTTCCGGGAGACTGCGACCCTTACGTGACCGAAATGTATAACCGTCTGAAGGATATGGGCTACCCGGAGGACAAGCTGGCACTTCACTCCGACAAAGACGGCGCTCATGATGCGCTGATATGGCGCAGTGTTTTTTCGGAGTTCCTGGAAGCTCTGGCGCTCAGACACGTTGACGTATTACAGCAGTAAGCCCGGCGTCAATCGGCATGGAGGTGAATACCTTCACAGGATTTCCCTAGGTTTTTCGCGGGTTAACTTGTAAGCAAAAGTAAAATATGATATACTGCTTATAGTTTGATAGGAGGGGAACAGTATGAAAGCAAAAAAACTAATCTGCATTGTGCTGACGGTCACATTCGCTCTTTTGATTCTTGCGTCATGTCGATCCGAAAGCATGAGCCAACAGGATAATAGCAGTCAGACCGAAGCGGTAACTTCGGCAGAAAACAGCGATATTTACAATATGAAAAACTATGAAAGCAGTGAGGTTTTCAATATCGTAAAGGTTACTCCCGGGGATGATCTTGATAAATTTTGCACAACCTACAAATTCACCTATCTCTCGGACGGGCTGAAAATAAACGGCTATATCTCCATACCGCTTTCTGTTGAAGCGACGCAAAAGCCGGGGAAATGCGTCATGTATAACCACGGCGGAAACAGAGATTTTGGCAAGCTTACGAAAAGCACAACAGGCAGAATATGCTCTGTATGCGACCGTATAGTTGTCGCGTCCCAGTACAGAGGGTGCGGCGACTCCGAGGGAGAAGATCACTTTGGCGGCGACGACTTGAATGATGTTATCAAGCTTATAGATTTATGCGAAAATCATTTCTCGTTTGCGGATATGGACGATTTTTGCGTGGTCGGCGCTTCACGCGGCGGCGTTATGACATATCCTGCGGCAAGAAAAGACAGCAGGATCAAGCGCATTATCGCGTTGAGCGCTGTCAGCGATTTGTTTGAGTCATATGAAGCCCGCGAGGATATGAAGACCGTATTAAAAGAAACGATTGGCTTCACGCCCGAGGAAAAACCGGAGGAGTACGAAAAACGCTCCGCCGTGTATTGGGCGGACGAGATCAAGGTTCCCGTACTGATGTTCCATGCAAAGCAGGATAAACAGGTTTCTTACAGTCAGGCGGAGAATTTGTACGAAAAGCTAAAGAAAAGCACGGAATGTAAACTTATCACCTACGATGATGATTCTCACGCCGAGGTCAAACCGGAGGATTACAGTACTATCCGTGATTGGTTGAATCAAAAATAAAGGAGAATAATAAATGGGATTATTTGATAAGTTATTTAACAATGGACTCAACAGCGTAAAATCGGCAATTGAAAACGCCGGAGAAAAAGAGGTACAGGCTGAGGCTTCCGCCGAAGTACCCGAGGAGCAGAGCATCACTCTGCGTTTCGGCAGCCATGAGCCTGTTAAATACGACACCGTAGTACACGGAAAGCCCATGACGCTCGACCTCAAGTTAAACGGAACAGCAAAAGTATCCGTTTCTGACAGCGAAGTTTCCAAAAGCTGCGGCGGGCTGAAAGCATTGGAAAATACTCTGAGAGCGGAGATCGTTGCAGCGGGTCATGAAGCGATCCGTAGGTACAGCGACGAAAATATCCCCGTCGCGCGTCTGCAAGCCTATATGAAGGAGATCGAAGACTTCATCAGCTCCAAAACGGAAAGCGAGTGGCAAAGCAAATACGGTGTCCGTCCGGACAAAGTGAGTGTCATGGGGATATTAATGACGGAGGAAAGCAAAAATATATACAATTCTGCGCTGAAATCGTAAAGCAGCGTCCGAGCTTGTAACATCTGCGGCGAAAAACGGGCAAATTCTGCACAAGCTGCGGAGTGAATCGCGGAGAAAAGCAACAGAACCCCCTTTTGTTTTTCGGAAGCTTTGCATTAAGGCAACACTGCACGCCTGAATTATGCGGTATTGTCTTAGAATCAAAAAGTCAACGGAAGGTTGATAATGTATACAATCGGACAGCAAATCGGGAAGTACCGCATCGAAAGGGGGTATACACAGGAAAAGCCGGGACAGTTGATCGGCGTGACGACGCAGGCGGTGTCAAAGTGGGAGCGGGGGAGTATGCCCGACGCGGAGATAATTCCGCGTATAGCGCAGATGCCCGGCGTCAGCATGGACGCTCTGTACGGAGATGAGGAACAGAACCTTTCCGTTAAGCTTGCCCATAAGCTCTGTTGTATGTCCAAGGATGAAGCCTACCGCTATGCCTTTGAGCTGTGTTGGGCGATCCGGGTCGGCTTGTTGGGCGAGCCGTCGGCGGTTGACTTGTTTGTTAACCGCGGCTTTACCGAAAGCGACAAGGCAAACGACCATTTTGCAAAGCTAATTCACGACAGCGGTATGACGGTGTGGATCAACGCTCTTGCTGAAGGCAAAGCGGTTTCCGCGGAAAGCTTAAAGGCAATGACGACCGACTATTCGTCAGGCGAAGGCTACGGCTACGGTATGTACACTGGAATCGAGGGAGGCGTCGGTCACTACGGCGCGATCGGGAGCTATTCAGCCTTTGATTACATCAATACGGACAAGGATTTCACGCTCTTTGTGACAAGCAAAACGATTTATCCTCTCGACATGACAGGACTTGCAGATGATTTGCTGACTGATTTGATGAAGTAATATGTATACGGAAGCATGACTGTAGAGAACCTCTGATAATTCCCTGCCGCACATAAGCACGACATTAAATGCTTATAGGCTCCTATATATAAATTAGTACCAAACGATATTGTTCTATAAAACAGACGGAGGCGTTGCTGCGATGTTTTACGCAGCAACGCCTCCGTTCATATTCTTGTAAAAATCAACGGCTGCTTAGGAAATCACTGATTGATTTGCGCACTCAGCCGTTAGGCGTGAATCAAAGCGGTTCTTTGATCAGTGTATCCGAACTTTCTTTTTCAGCATTTTCTTTGCATTTTTCAGATAAACGAGGTAGAGGATATACTGCACAATAGACAGAACCGTTGCGATTACGGAGCAGATAGATGATATTATTTTATTGAAATCGTTCTCGCGGAAAACGCGGGTGACGATCAATATAATGATGTACAAAACGCAGATACAGCTGATGAACTTGAGCAATAAGGCACCGTCTGCAACCATCTCCTTGTTGTGGCATTTCCCGGACAGATTCATCAGACCGCCGATCGAGAATATGAACACCAACAGTGTCATCAACTCGGAGACTACGTTAAAGGTTGTGCCGAGCCAGCCGAGGAAGCCGGATTTATCAACTAATAAACTGCCGACAACGCCAAAGACAATGCCTGCAATGGTGCAGTAGATCGCTTTCTTGAAGCTTTCCTCGTCCTTTGCTGCCTGGATATAGCCGATAATGTTTATAATACCGGCGATAATCAGCAGTACGGCTGCCACGATGCCGAGAGTCAGCATGGAAATGCCTGCCGCATCGAAGGCTGTTTCGTTGTTTTCTGTCATAAACTTGTTCGTTAAGAGGACGGCAAACAAAAAGCCACCTGAAAATATCGCTGCAATGAGTGCAATTATCTCAGCGGTGAAAATTTTGCTGACGCCTTTTGCTGCGTTTGGGAATCTCATGTTACTTCTCTCCTTGGAATAATAAATTTGCAGAATAAAGCAGAAAAAACAAATCTGTTTTATATCTTATATATTAGCATATCGTTTGCACAAAATCAATAAAATTTATCTTATTGTAATATTGTATTGTAATATTTATTTAGTAGCTATTGTTGTGCTTCACATTTGCCGTGTCTATAAGGAAAGAGTAATCGATTAAAAGTGAAATTCCTGCGTATGCCGGTAATTGATTTTTTGCGACTGAGTCGCAGTAGAAAAATATGCTGTTGCGTTTTTAATTTAATATTTTTTTAGTTGACTTATCTGCAAAAATATAGTAGAATCAATTATATATAATTGACAAACAGAATGTGAGGAAATACAATCGTGACAGACATACAAAAAGAAAGACCTAATTTCATAGAAAAAGAAGCAACAAATTACATTAAAGGGATTGCTCTGGTTTTTATGTTTATTCATCATTTTTTCACTTTTCCGGAATGGTATATTAAAGGTATTTCATATGATTATTTAGCAGAATTTGCATTTTTTATGTGTTCTCCTTTACAAATATGCGTTCCAATTTTTGCTTTTTTAACTGGTTACTTTTATTACTATTCAGAGAATAAAACAATTAGATATTCAGTAAAGAAAAGCACTGATGTTTGGTTGACTTATATAATTGTTTTTTTTATGTTACTACTACCAGCTATTCTTTTAGGTGTATATGATTTTTCAATAACCAATTTTGTTTTGGAATTATTTGCGTTAAGACGTCCCACGATGGTTTTTTGTTGGTATGTAGTATTTTATATAACAACAATGATGGTTCTTCCGTTGTATGCCAAATTGAGTAATAAATACCCCTGTTTTTCGTTTTTTATTACGCTAGTCTTGCCAGCTATACTTCATTTAATTCTAAGTAAAGTTTTATTTGGAGAAGCAGCTGGACTTTTACAAATTGTTGACAACTTAAATTGGTTTCCAAGTGTTGGAATCGGATATTTGTTCGCTAAGTTCGGTATTTTCTATGAATTTAAATCTATAGTTAAAACAAAAAAACGAATAGTATGTATTAGCGTTAGTTTTGCTTTTATAATTGTTGCAATGATAGCACGCTTTTATAATTGTCCCGACTTTGTTTGTGCACCTTTTTTTATTTTTGGAATTATGGAAATATACCACAATACCATACATATAATCATTTACAAACCAATTATGATTATAGGTAAATATTCATTAATAATGTGGTTTCTTCACTGTGTTTTTTTCAACCAATGCAAAGAATACACACAACCAATTTTATATTTTCCAAAAGAACCAATCTTGGTTACAATTTGGGGATTGTTGATTTGTTTATTAGCTTCGGTAATTATTCAAATTCCGATAAATTTTCTTCTAAAATTTAAAAATAATATCTTTAAGCTAAAAGGCAAATGAATAGTTGAATAATCTATCTCTATTCGAGTGAGAAATGGATTGGCTGTGAGTTAATTCCCAAAACTTTTATCTCGATAATTGATAAAGTAAATTCTACCTCTGATGGAATTTAGTCTGGGAAGTTTTTTCTCATGCTGACGTAGCTACGCCTTTTTGCGAAAATATTTTATATTATTGTCATTCTTCTTTTCGATTTTTAACGTTTCTCATAGTGTTTTCCACCTATTTTTCACAGTGAATTCCACTACTTCTCCTACTGTGGAATTTTCTTTGGAAATTTATGAGCAACTTAAAAGCTATGACGCTGACAAGAAGAAAGAGCAGATAGCCAGACGTCGAGGTTTGAAAAGGCAAAGAAGCGTATCGCTGAAATTGATAAGCTGATACAGCGTATCTACGAGGACAATGTCAAAGGCAAGCTGAGTGACGAGTGATTTGAGGCTTTGAGCAACACTTACAAAACAGAGCAAAAAGAAAAGCTCCCTGAAATGGAAAGCTATCTTGAAGCCGAAACCGATAAGACGTTCAATCTGCAAAAAATTGTTCAAAAGGTAAAACCTATCGCTGAGCTAACCAAGCTGACAGACGGGCTTGTTCACGAGTTTATCGACAAGATTATCGTATCAGCCGCACATTACATTGAAGGCAAGCGGTATCAAATAATCGATATCTACTACAATGACGTAGGTATTATCAAGTTGCTTAACCCTGAAGATATGGAAGTAGGCTATAAGCGTCATATGGCAAAAAAACAAAAGCAATAGAAGAAAAAAGCATAAAACCTAACTTATCAAAATCCGGTGGGACAACTTCTTTACGAAGTGTGTCCCGCCGGAATGTTTTTACCTCGCTCTGCTCGGCACGGTCGCCTTCGAGCTCCGTTAGCTCCTTATGGTTTACTGAAACGAAAACAGGGAACACTCTCTTGGATGTTCCCTGTTTTCGTATGGTGGAGATAACGGGGCTCGAACCCGTGACCTCTTGACTGCCAGTCAAGCACTCTCCCAGCTGAGCTATACCCCCGACTTCCTATATATAATAATGCAAAACAATCCGAATGTCAAGCTTTATTTTAAAAATATTTTATAGCTTAAAAAATTTTTTATCCAATCATGTATAAAATATCCAGAAAATCTATTGAAATTTAACAGATTTTCCTATATAATAATAAACAACCGTTAAAAAATATCTTTCAATTACCGATTGAGCGGTATGCGCCGACTTTTAAAAAGGTAAATTGAAACCAGGAGGTTTAATATGAGAATCAGGAAAAGGTATATTGCCATGCTTGTGCTTCCTACGCTTACAATTGCTATGTCAATTTTCCTTACCAATTTCAATCCGGCTTCAAGAAGAGAACAGCTCAGCATTTTCCTCATCTTCCTTGCGTTTATTCAGTTTGTTGTTTACTCGCCGTTTTTGGGGTATTTTGCGCGTGAGGCTGACACTGTTTGGCGAACGGCAAGTATTTACTATTTGATGTTCCTGTTTGGCGCATTCATAAGAATGATCAGCCACTATCCAAAGCTGTACATGGCTGAATTCAATTTCACCGAAATCGAAAGGATATTGTGGATAGCTATTCCGCCTGTCGCGGTGGTCGTGTCGGTAATTCTGTTTTTTCTCGGTTCGTATTTGTATGCGAGAAGGAATGGGGATGACTATTCCGAGGATGAATAACAGAGTCGCGGAGGTGCGCTTATGAGAACCGTTAAGTTCGGCAATTCCGGTTTGGAGGTTTCCGCTATCGGGTTGGGTTGTATGCGGCTCACCGAGCTCGAGGACTGGGATATCCCGAAATATATCTGGCACTGCATCTCGCTCGGCGTTAACTTCTTTGACCACGCGGATATTTACGGAGGCGGCGAATGTGAGCGGCTGTTCGGCGAAGGGCTGAAAGAGATCGGTATCCCGCGCGATCAGATCGTTTTGCAGTCAAAGTGCGGAATTGTTCCTCGACGGATGTACGACCTTTCCTACGAGAATATCATCCGCTGCGTAGACGGAAGCTTAAAGCGTCTCGGCACCGAATATCTCGACATCCTGCTTTTGCACCGTCCCGACGCGCTTGTTGAGCCCGAGGAGGTAGCGAAGGCATTTGACGAGCTTGAAGCCAAGGGAAAAGTGCGCTATTTCGGCGTTTCAAATCATAAGCCGTCTCAGATCGATTTGCTGAAAACCTGCGTAAAGCAGGACATTCAGACAAACCAGATCCAGTTCAGCATCCCGTTCTCCAATATTATTTCAAGCGGACTGGAAGCGAATATGAACACCGACGGAGCGATCGACCGCAACGGCGACGTGCTGAATTACTGCCGCCTGAACAAGATGACGATTCAGGCATGGTCTCCTTTCCAGAGCGGCAAGGGCGCTTTTGTGGACAACAACGAAGGTTATCCCGACCTCAACTGGGCTCTCGGTGAAATCAGCGCGAAATACAATGTCACGAAGTCAACCATCGCTGCGGCGTGGATTTTAAGACATCCCGCAAAAATACAGACTATTGTCGGCACAATGAATTTTTACCGTATGCTCGAAATTTCAAGAGCGGCTGAGATCGAGCTTACGCGCGACGAGTGGTACAGACTGTATCTTTCGTCGGGACATATTCTTCCTTGAATCATTTCAAAATAATAAAATGCAATAAATGCAATAATAAAATGCAAACCATCAATCCGCCTCCGACAAGTTGCCGGGGGCTTTTTTGTGCAGAAAAGTCTCTTTGTTTGCCGTGCCTTTCAAAGATGAGTAGTGATGCTCAAAAATAATCAAGGTTTTTAATAAAAATTAATGAAAAATGAAACTTTTTGCTTGACTTTGATTGAATCTGTGCTATAATGGTTCTATGAGGTGATTGAATTTGCTTACTCAGGAGAGATATCAGTCAATTTTGAGCATGGTGAATGAAAAAGGCGCGGTCACGGTCTCCGAGCTTGCCGCGTTTTTGGGAATCTCCGAATCCACAGTCAGGCGCGACCTGACTGCTCTTGACGAGTTGGGAAAGTTGAATAAAGTGTTCGGAGGCGCCACATCTATCGCAAAGCCGGAGGGCGTTTACGAGGACAACGTTAATATGCGCGAAAACTTAATGAGCGCGGAAAAAACCGAAATCGCCCGTTACAGTGCGCAGTTGATAAACAACACCGACTTTGTGTTTATAGATTCGGGAACAACCACTTCCAGATTGATTGATTTTATCGACAACAATCAGGCAACCTACGTGACAAACGGCATTGTTCACGCCCGCAAGCTGGTGCAAAAGGGTTTAAACGCCTATCTGATAGGCGGAAAGGTCAAGGGGGCAACCGAGGCTGTCGTGGGCGCGGAGGGAATCGCCAACCTAAAAAACTTTAATTTTTCAAAGGCGTTTATGGGTACCAACGGTATAGACGTTACGGCAGGCTTTACCACTCCCGACATTGAAGAGGC
>JBGUPW010000228.1:0-6547 GCA_045130495.1 Ruminococcus sp.
CTTCTTTCTATTCGCGTACTCCATATCGGTGAAACTCTGCTGATAACTCATTACCTCAGCCCCTTTCACCTCAATTATATCATACATTGTTTCGTTTATAATTCATTATTCTAATATAGAATTATATTTTGCGGTTTAATCAGTGGTTACCAAATATTTAGAACAGACTTCGCACTCATAGTCGGGTGCGAAAATTTTTTTAATTTTTTTCGTTGTAACTCTTGACATTACAATAAAGCTGTGATATATTATAGTTGTAACAGGAGATGTTACAACAGAACAAAATCAATTTACGGAGGTACATAACATGAAATTAGCAGTAGTAGCAGCAAACGGCAGAGTCGCACAGAAAGTCATCAAGGAAGCGCTTGACAGAGGCTTTGAGGTCAAAGCGTTTGGACGTGACGCAGAGAATAAAACCGCCGCCACAGATTATGTGCAGAAGGATATCATGGATTTGACAAAAGAGGATCTCGCAGACTTCGACGCGGTAGTTGACGGCTTCGGTGCATGGAAGGATGAAGAACAGCCCATGCATGTTACGACTTCTCAGCACCTTTGCGACGTTCTCTCCGGCACAAACACACGACTTCTAATCGTAGGCGGTGCCGGTAGCCTGTATGTCAATTCCGAGCACACCGTTCAGGTCAAGGACGGCGCAGACTTTCCTGCTATCTTCCTTCCGCTTGCCAATGCGCAGGGTCAGGAGCTCGAAGAACTAAGAAAACGCAACGATGTCAAATGGACTTTCATTAGCCCTGCGGGTGATTTTCAAGCAGACGGCGAGAGAAGCGGCAAGTATATCTTAGCCGGCGAGGAACTGACGCTCAATTCTCGCGGCGAGAGCATAATCTCCTACGCCGACTATGCGATTGCTATGGTTGACGAAATCGAAAAGGGCGACCATATTCAGCAGAGGATCAGCGTCGTCAGAAAGTAATTCATTGACTTTTAAATGCCCTGCCGTTATGATAATGGCAGGGCACTTTTTTGAAAGAGGGCGTTTATGATGACACAGGCAGAAAGAAGATTGTACTTAATTGAATATCTGCTTTCCGAGCGCGGAGAGAGGATAGAAATACCAAGTGATGAATATAATCAGGAGCGTTTGCTCCGCTCATTGTTCAATATCCGTATGCCGAGAGAGATAAGCGAGGAATCCCTGAGGATTCAAGACGAGTATTTGCAGGAAGAAAACCGCCGCAAAGGTATAACCGATATTGCGGATTTAGAGCCGTTTCAAGATCATATCTATCTTTGGCAGGGCGACATTACCACGCTGAAATGCGACGCTATCGTCAACGCCGCCAACAGTAAGATGCTTGGCTGTTTCAATCCCTGTCACGGTTGTATCGACAACGCGATCCACACCTACTCAGGCGTTCAACTGCGCTGCAAATGCAATGAAATAATGACGGAGCAGGGTTATGACGAGCCGACAGGTCAGGCAAAAATCACGCCTGCCTATAATTTGCCGTGCCGATACATTATTCATACGGTCGGACCGATCGTCAGCGGAAAGTTGAACGAACAGCATTGTGAACTACTCAAAAGCTGCTATCTCTCCTGCCTGAAGCTCGCCGAGAAAAACGGCGTTGACAGTATCGCCTTTTGCTGTATCTCCACGGGCGTGTTCGGGTTTCCGCAGAGAGAGGCAGCAGAGATTGCCATATCAACCGTAAAGAGGCATAAAAAAACAACAAAAAGTGATATCAAGGTCATCTTCAATGTGTTCAAGGATGATGATTACGCTATATACAGCAAGCTGTTAAGGAGCTGAAAAACCGATGAAAACAATCGACTATTTAAGCTTCATCGTTAAAGAAATCCACACAGTTATTGTCGCTACGGTAGATGATGAAGGCTTACCCGTGACCGCCGCCATCGATATGATGGATTATGACGAAAGCGGCTTGTATTTTCTGACCGCAAAGGGCAAGAGCTTTTATACGCGGTTAAAGGAAAAAGAGTATATGGCGCTCACGGGTATCAAGGGAAAGGATACAATGTCCTGCGTCGCTGTTTCCGTGCGCGGCAAGGTAAAGGAAATCGGCTCTGGTCATCTGACAAAGCTATTTGCAAAGAATCCTTATATGAATGAAATCTATCCAACTGAGCAGAGCAGACAGGCTTTGACAGTATTCAAGCTCTGTGAGGGCAACGGAGAATGGTTCGACCTCAGCAAAAAGCCGATTGAGAGAGCGTTGTTCTCCTTCGGTAACGCGCAAAAGCAACAAGAAGGGTATTTGATTACCGATAATTGTATTGGCTGCGGCAGTTGTGTCGATGTCTGTCCGCAAGGCTGCATTATGACGAATGATATTCCGTATGTGATTAAGCAGGAGCATTGTCTGCATTGCGGCAACTGCTATTCCGTGTGCCCTGCAGGAGCAATTATACGAGGTGATATTGGTGAAAGATAGATATGATTATTTACCGAATGGCTATCAGGAAACAATAGAAAAAGGGCTGAACGCTCTGCGTGTATTCAGGCGCGTTTCCCACGGTATCGGCACAAGAGAGGAACAGCTTAAAAAACTAAAGGATGAATTGACAAACGCCGACGCTATTGTGATTGGAGCAGGCGCAGGGCTGTCAACATCCGCAGGGCTGACATACAGCGGCGAACGCTTTGACCGCTATTTCTTTGATTTCAAACAGCGTTTTGGAATCACCGATATATACTCCGGCGGTTTCTATCCCTTTCCCGATGAAGAAACGCGCTGGGCGTGGTGGGCAAGGCACATCTATTTCAACCGCTATGTCAATCCTCCAAAGCCAGTATACCAAAAGCTGTCGGAGCTTGTAAAAGACAAGAACTATTTTGTTATCACAACAAATGTCGATCACCAGTTTCAGTGTGCCGGATTTGACAAAGCACGCCTGTTCTATACGCAGGGCGATTACGGCTTGTTTCAAAGCGTGAACCGCAATCTGCAAAAGACCTACGACAATGAAGAATGGGTGTACCGGGCGATGGAAGCGCAGGGTTTTATCAAGGATGAAAACGGCATTTTCAAAGTGCCCAACGACAGGGATATCCAAATGAGGATTCCGACAGAGCTTATCCCCAAATGTCCCGATGACGGCAGCAACGTTGTGATGAACCTCAGAAGCGACGACAGCTTTGTCGAGGATGAGGGCTGGCACAGAGCGTCAGCGGCGTATGCAGACTATCTGAAAAAGCACGAAAATGATCACGTCCTCTATCTGGAGCTCGGCGTAGGCTCGAATACGCCTGTGATTATAAAATATCCGTTTTGGCAAATGACGCTGACAAACGATAAAGCAACCTACGCGTGCCTGAATTTCAGCGAGGCGTATTGTCCTGAGGAAATTGCCATACAGTCGGTTTGTGTTGACGGTGATATCGGAGATACGCTCGATGAAATGAATTGAATATATTTAGAATGAACGTAAATTAAGTTATTATGTCGAGAAGATTGACCGCCACTTCCTTGAAATCTGCCATAGATTTGACCCCTGAAAAGAGATAACGAAGAACGCCTCCGAGTCGATTTGGTTCAGAGGCGTTACTTCATTCAAAAAATTATTTAAAACGTGTAATAGAACTAGTGACAAGTATGCTTTTGGGTGTTATAATAATCTTGTAATCAGCAAGATTACAAGTGAAACGAATCAATTTCAAGGAGGATTCTATTATGAAAATCGCAGTTGTTGCAGCAAACGGAAAGGCCGGTAGGTTAATCGTCGAGGAAGCAGTAAACCGTGGTATGGATGTTACCGCCATCGTCAGAGAAGAAAACAAAACTGTGGCGCCGAAGGCTATTGTGAAGGATCTTTTTGATCTTACAGGCGAAGATCTCAGTGGGTTTGATGTTGTCGTTGACGCCTTTGGCAATTGGACTCCCGAAGCCATCGATCTCATTCCGGCGGCTACCGTTCATATGGCAAAAATACTTTCCGGCAGTGATACGCGTCTTCTGGTCGTAGGCGGGGCAGGCAGCCTTTACGTTGATACCGAACACACCAAGACCGTTGTGGACGTGACGCCCTTCCCCGAGGCGGCAATGCCTGTGGTAAACGGACACGGTAAGGCACTTGAGGAACTCCGCAAGTTTGACGATGTGAACTGGACCTACGTCAGCCCTGCCGGAGATTTTCAGGCTGACGGCGAAAGGACCGGAAAGTACATTTTGGGCAGCGAAGAACTGGTTCTTAACAGCAAGGGCGAAAGCGTGATCTCCTATGCCGATTATGCGATCGCTATGATTGACGAGATCGAATCCGGCAAGCATATTAAAGAGAGAATCAGCGTTGTCAGTGAGTGATCATTATTTCCGTCTGCATTGACTTTTTGCCTGTAGTGTAGTATATTACAAGTCGGAGGCGACGGTATGCAGATTTCAAGTAAGTTCACAATAGGAGTCCATCTCCTTGCCGTTATAGATTATTTGGGCGAAGATGAAAAAGTGACCAGCAACATTCTCGCCGGCAGTATAGGCGTAAATCCTGTCATCGTCAGAAATGTCATGGGAAACCTCAAGGAGGCAGGACTTATCAACATCAGTCAGGGCAGAAGCGGTATTTCGCTGACAAAATCACCTGTACAAATAACCTTCTATGACGTCTATAAAGCGGTAGACAGTGTAAACGATGACGGGCTGTTCCACTTTCATGAGCATCCGAATCCGGATTGTCCGATAGGCAGAAACATCCATAAAGCGATGGACTCCAAACTGGAAAGAGTTCAAAAGTGCATGGAAGAAGAAATGAAGAAGATCACCCTTGCAGATGTGATGACGGACATTCAAAGCGAATTAAAGAAAGACTAAAGCAACGCCTCCGAGCCGAGTGGTTCAGAGGCGTTGCTGTATTTCGTTTTATTCACCTTTTCGATATTCGATATCCGCTTTCATCAGCATTTGAAGCAGTCGTTCCCGCTTTTTGAGTTCCTCAACCGAAACGTACCGCAGCACCTTCTACCGCTATTATGATACCAAGGATGATATGCTCAGAGAAATCGAGCACGAATATATCGAGGCGACAAGAAATCTTACGCCTTCATTTACGGAGAGGAGAAAGGACAGCACAGTTGAGGAACTCAAAAGGCTTAAGGAAGAATTGACGGAGGATATGAAATATCATCAAAGGAACCGGAAGCTGTGCCTATTCCTTCTATCCCCCTACGGCGATCCGTATTTTTTTCGCAAAATGGCGGAATCCATCGCCGAACGAGCAGAAAAGTCATTTCTAAAATATCGTACAGCATACGGCTCCAATCTCAACTATGTACTTCACTTTTTTTCAAGCGGCTTCATTAGTACCATCTACGAATGGCTGAAACAGCAGGATTGCACCCCTGAAGAAATCGCCGAGATACTGCTGCATTTAATAACATAATTAAGAATATAAAACAGTATTCAAACAGCCTGATGACTTCATCTGAAATCATCAGGCTGCTTTTATGTGTAAATCAATTCTGTATTTACTATCTCCTGCACTCTGTTGCGGATATTATTCATTTTCCTAACCCATAACATTGGATTCTTTGCTTTAAGCTATTCAGTAACACCTTCGTGCTCAGCAAGTTGTTTCACAAGCCTGTCAAACATTTCTGTCGCTTCTTGGTCAATATCAGCAAGATATGCAGTGAGCCTACAGCTTGTTAGAAGGTTAGTATAAATGATAGGATGATGGTTTTTGAGGTATCTCAAATGCCGCTTGCCCCATACACCAATCTTAACAGTTGTCTGCTCGGGCAATTTCAAATCGGGCAGCAAGTAATCTCCCTGCTGTGTGTATGTAATCTTTGTCGCCATAATTCAAACCTCCTTAATCTTGATTTTCTTGATTTTTGCTTTCGTGAGTTTGATCAGTAACTCGTCAATGATGTCGGTGTATTTGCCCCGTGAAATGAGGTCATTCCTCAAATCAATCAGGCTGTTAATAACCGTGCGCCGTTCATCAAATGTTAGGTATAGATGGTATTTTGGATTTTTCATTGCATTACCTCCGTTTCATTTGATGATTTCATTATAAACGGAGATTAACTATAAATCGAATGTGCGGATTGTGTTTGGTAGTAAAACAGGATAGCACTGCTTTTTACAGCGGAAACGCAACGGCTTCACGGTAGAGCTTTTTTAGTATGTCGATAAAATCTGTTAACGTAGCTCTGTTATCATTCTTATGGGTGCAAAGAACGCAGGAAAAACTTTCTTTGCAGTCAAACGGAATCCACGCAAACTGACCGCTGTGATCGTTAAGAAATCCGGGCGCAAGGCAAATCCCTCTGCCTGCCGCAACATTGGTAAGCGTCGTATCGTGGTCGGCGCTGTTGAAATACGTGATTTTTCCGGTGGCGATCAGTCTGTGCTGAACAGCCTTCAGCGCCGGAGGAGAACCGCCGCCTACCATCAGCGTTCTTTCGTAAAGGTCGCTCTCGGTGATCAGATTCTTTTGGGCGAGCGGATCATCCCGGCGGGCTATCAGATATATCCCGCTTTCAAACAGTTCGTGTATTTTGATATTCGGTATCTGTTTAGTCTGTTCTTTGAGGGCAAATACAATATCCGACTCGTTT
>JBGUPW010000229.1:0-6290 GCA_045130495.1 Ruminococcus sp.
GAGGAAGCTGTCGGAAATGCTTGATACTTTGTACTACTACCTGCAATTTTCACAGGTGCGCTACGCGCTTATCGTCGGCGTGCTTGTCGCGCTATGCGCCTCGCTGTTGGGCGTGACGCTTGTTTTGAAGCGGTTTTCATTTATAGGCGACGGCCTTTCTCACGTAGCGTTCGGAGCAATGGCGGTGGCGTCTATCACAGGCGTGTTCGTGACGCAGTGGAAGCCCGTGATCGACTCCACAAACGGTATGATAATTGTAATGCCGCTCACGGTTTTAAGCGCGGTTCTTCTGCTGAGAACGGGCAAGAACGCCAAGGTTAAGGGCGACGCGGCGGTCGCGATGATTTCCGTCGGCGCGTTAGCGATAGGCTATCTGTTGATGAACCTCGACGTGTTCCCGAAGTCGGCGAATATTTCGGGCGACGTCTGTTCAACGCTTTTCGGCTCGCTGTCTATTTTAACTCTCACCGAAAGCGAGGTGTATTTTTGCCTTGCAGTGTCGGTAATAGTCACGGTGGTGTTTATCATCTTCTATAACAAGATTTTCTCCGTCACCTTTGACGAGGATTTCGCGACGGCAACGGGCACAAAAGCCTCGGCTTACAATCTGCTTATCGCGATAATAATAGCCGTTATCATAGTCATTTCAATGAACCTTGTCGGCTCGCTTCTGATATCCGCGCTGATTATCTTCCCAGCACTTTCAGCCATGCGCCTGCTCAAAAGCTTCAAGGCGGTAACGATCTGCTCGGCGTGCCTGTCGGTGTTCTGCGCCGCGCTGGGAATCATCCTCTCGATCCTGTTCAGCACGCCCGTCGGCTCAACAATAGTAGCGGTGAACATAGCCGCGTTCGGAGTATTCTGGCTAATCGGAGCAGCAAAGGGCGGCTTTAAACGCGCTTGATATAATTTTCTGTATAAAACCGGAGGCGAGGTTTAGCAGAGCTTTGTCTTTTTGAAAAATCTTTTTAGTCAAAGATATAATCTTTCTGCAATCCGAATACTCAGTTAAAGCGTGGGCTTGCCTAAATCAGCTTTCTCTCATGTTGATCTTTTGAAGTTATCGTCTGTTACATGAAAAGGAACCTACAAAAAATATTCTGTTTTTTGACTTTCTCAACTACCTCAACTACCTCAAATATATTCGCAAGATTAAAATTAATAACGTCTGCTACACCGGCAAAATAAATAAGGCTACGCAGACGTTATTGAATAAGTTAGAGATCCATATTGTTGAATTGGGTGAAGCTTTGGAAATAAAACAGATTTCAGATAAAAAGTCCGCATAATACGTATGCGGTAATAAATGCTAACTAAAAAATTAGCGTCGGCTCAAGCCCCGAGAACGGGGGAGCCGACGCTGTTTATATTTATAACATTTTCAACTAAATCGCTTTAAATCAGATGTTAACGGAATTTTCCGCAACAGATGTTATTGGGTTTTATTTGAAGATAGTATTAGTTGATTATTATGTAAGTGCGCCCGACGGCGGCTTAACCGTGAATAGTGATTTCCTTGCGTTTCCATTCTGCTCCGTCCGAAATCGAGCTTTTGTAGGGAACGTCGCATTTATCATCATATGACATCGCATAGTAAGGATAGTTATTGCTGTGCATACTCCATTCGGGGTCGTAGATCAAGCCCTCGATTTCAGACCAACCGTGACCGCCGCTGTTGATCGCGTAACAATCGGAACAGCCCATTGCTTTGCCCATATACGCGAACGCCGCTCCGTAGCTGTAGCAGTCGCCCTTGCCCTTTACAAATATGTCGTTGGCGCACACGATATGCCAGTCATCTTCTCGGTAGGGGGGATTGTGAGGCACGCCTTCAAGATAATTCGATTTTATATAGTCAAATGCGCTTTTGATTTTCTCTTCCTTGGTCATTCCGCTGTCGGTGCATTTGCCGACAGCCTTGGCTGCAGCAAAGAGAGTTTTGTCCGACTCGGTTTCCACAGTCGTAGCTACTCCGTTGATAACTGTCCAGTCAACGCCGTCAACGGTCACGCCGTCGCAGTATCCGTAGTCGAGGATCCCCTCGCTGTTTATGTAGTAAAACTGTTCGGATGAGTCGTCTTCTATGATCGTATCCTTTAGCAGCTTGCCGTTGCTGTAATAATAGGTTATGTCGTCAATGGTAATCAACCCGTTCAGCGACACGCTCGGTTCATTTATTTCATCTGTCACATTTTCGGTATTTGAGAGCTGTTGTGTTTCGGTTGGCTTCTCCGTTTTGGATAATTGTTCCGTCGCGGAGTTCGGTTCGGAATCTGAGGTTGAGAAGCCGGGCAAAGAACAGGCTGTACTTGTGCTTAATGCCAGCGCTGCCAAAACAAAGGCGATAAATCTCGGAACAAACCGTTTAACCTTCATGATATTTTCTCCTTAAATATTTTTATTGCTTATTATAACATATTTTAGGAAAAAAATAAACGGATTTTTTATAAATTTCAGTAAGTTTTTGAAAATTAGTAAAACGTCCCATCGGATTTCCCCGACAGGACGCGTTTTTTGTCGATTTTCAGTCAGTCTGTATGTTTTCTGTGTTGGTTTGGTGAAGGATTTGTCAAAGAAATCCGTTACTCTATCGTCAAAATCTCGTCGAAGCCCGTTACCTGAAAAACCTCCAACACGGTTTCGTTGACGTTGATAAGCTTCATTTCTCCCTGCTTCATCATTTTTTTCTGCAAGGTGAGCAGCACGCGCAGCCCTGCGGAGGATATGTAATTAACATTTGAAAAGTCCAGCACAAGAACGGTTATTCCGTACAGCCATCTGTTAACATAGTTTTCAAAATCGGGCGCTGTTACCGTGTCGATCCTGCCGCTGATCTTCAAGGTCAGTGTGCCGTTCTTACTCTGCTTACTAATTTCCATAGATGTAAAACTCCTTTATATTGTTATGGTTAAATTGTTTAGATCCATTGTGCTCAGATATTGAACGTCCTTTGCCATACCGCACACCATGCGAATGCCGATGTTTTTGGTCGGATCATCGGAATCGTGAAGCTTGATCCACTCGGTCGGGTCAAATTTGCGGCAATTGTCGCGCATACGCAGCGTCCAACCGTCATCAAGCTTTATAATGCGTATATCAATGCTGTGCTTTTTGCCGTCCGAGAACCCGAACTGAATAATATTGTTGCTCAGCTCCTCCACAAAAAGCGAAAGCATCATGGTCTGCTTAGGATCGGCTCCTTTATTTTCGCAGAAAGTGCTCACAGCTTCGGAAGCGGGAATAACCTGATCGGCGCTCGTGACGGAGAAATCAAGAAGGTTTTCCTCAGATACGCCGAACGAATCGCTGAGGAAAAGGAAATCCTTTGCCCTGTATGGGAAGCCGTGCTTCCTGATTCCCGCGAAAATAAATATCGCAGTCAGATTGGTGAATTCTCCTATAACGAACGACCACCAAACAGCGTCTGTCTGCCATATGCCCGCAAGAGCCAGGGCAGGCGTTACGATGAACACAAAGTTGTTCAGGAAGCAGAAAAGACCCGAAATAAATGTGAGCCTCATTCCCTGGGTATAATTTATAAAGGCTACGTTCAATCCGTACATAACTATACTTAACGAGTAAATCCTGAGACCTCTTGCTGCAAGCGAAACCATCTGTGTGCCGTCTTTCGAGCTTCCGAATACTGCCGCAATGTTGTCTGCGAAAATCAGCAGCAGCGTCATAAGAAACACACCGATTATCAGGGCGGTTTTGACCGTGACCTTTACCAGCGCTTCAGCCGCGACCCTGTCCTGTTCTCCCAAAACCATTCCTGCGATCATAGCCGTCGTCAGGGCGACGCCGAGCATTACAGAGGATGTAAAGTTGGTGACTGTATTGACGACGCCGAGCGCGGCGACCGCTGTGCTTGAGAGCACGGTGCCTACCATTATCTGGTTAAAGACAGTGTTGCGGAGCATTGTAGAAGCGGAGCCGACTGCCGAGGAAGAACCTGTTGTGACGATTTCGAGGGAGTCCTTCATGCGAAGTCCCTTGATTGAAAACTTAAATATTATATCCTTTTTCGTAAAGTGAAGCAGCATTATCACCAAAGCGGCAAAATAGCTTATTGATGTGGTTATTCCCATTCCGAGCATTCCGCCGTGGATCACGAGTGCGTTCACCAAATCTCCCACAATGTCCAACACCGTCATAACGACAACAGCGACGATTACACGGTTTCCGTCTCCGTCGAGCCTCATAAGAGAATTGAACTCGAACAAAAACAGAACCGACGGGAAAGAGAATACGATGCCGAGCAGATAATCCGCCGTGAGATCGAGCAGCTTTGCCGAATTGCCTCTCGCACCTAACATTACGCTGATATCGTAGCGGAATATAAGTATGATCGACATCATGATCGCTGAAATTACAACGGTCAGAACCATGCACATCGAAAAAGCTTTACGCGCTCTGTCCTTGTTGCCTGCGCCCAAATGCTGAGCGCAGATTATTTGCGCACCCGTTGCCAGTATTCCGCTGAAAGCGGTGGCAAGGTTGATGATAGGCGTTACCAGTCCGTAAGCAGCCATGCTGTCCTCGCCCAAAAAACGACCGATAACAATACCGTCAATTACAATTCCGACCATTGTGGCTATAGCCGCAGCAATAATACTGATCACGGAATTGCGGAACAGCTTGCTTATTATTTTTCCGTTATTTTTCATTTGTTAAACATCCTGCCTTTTCCGTTCATTTTTATTTGTATGTACTTCTTGTATGTACTTCCGAACGCTTGTTAAGCAATTGTTTTTCTTATCAATAAAATATTCTGACCGTCCTTATAGCTGTATTCTACCAGATCCATGAGCTTCTTAACCAGAAAAATACCCATTCCGCCTACCTTACGGGTCTCAGCGTCGGCGTGAATGTCCGGGTCAGCCTGCTTCAAGGGATTAAACGGTATTCCGTTATCGGAAAAAGTAATTATAACCGTGAGCGGATTCTCCTCCGTATAGAGCTTAATAGTCGCAGTGCCTGTCTCGAACTGATAGGCGTAGTGAACTATATTGCCGAAAAGCTCGTCAATAGCGATCGAGATCTGCGCCCGGATCTTTACGGGGCAGTTAATCTTATCAAGCTCGTCCGTTACAAAATCGGTGACGGTTTCAATGTTTTCTTTTATCGCATCGACCGTTAACGCTTTCATATTCGCTCCTTTCCGCCTCGTCCGTTATATTGTACGCACAGCATGGTGAGGTCGTCCGATTGACTGCTGCCCTTAGTGAATTTTCCGACGTCCTCCCGTACAGCCTCAACAAGCTCGGAAGGCGTCATACCTGTATTTTGATTCAGCACCTCCGAAAACCGTTCTCTGCCGTATCGAGTCCCTTTTTTGTTTTCAGCTCCGATCACTCCGTCGGTGTATAAAAACAGCTTTGAACCGGATCGCATCCACAGCTGATTTTCGGGATATTTCATCTCGGGAAAACCGCCGACAACAAATCCGTGCCGACTGATCGTTGATTTTAGGCTTCCGTCCGGATTTATCAAAATCGGGTGCTCATGTCCCGCATTTGCCCATGTCAGTACTCCGCTTTCCAAATCAAGAACTCCAAGCCAAACGCTTACAAATAATTCACCGCTGTTGTTCTCGCAAATTTGGTTGTTTACCGCCTCAAGCGCTTTTCCGGGGCTTAATCCTGCCGTCAAGAAGCTTTTTATAATGTTTTTGGAGGACATCATAAGCAGCGCTGCGGGTACTCCCTTGCCCGAAACGTCTGCCGTAACCAGAGCTAATTGATCTTTGTCGATCATAAAACAGTCGTAGAAATCGCCGCCTGCTTCCTTTGCCGGAACGACAGAGGCAAAGAAATCGAAATCTTCGCGCTCGGATAAAAGCGGATCAGTTTCCGGATGTATTTCCGACTGAATATCGGCTGCAAGCTTTTGCTCGGTTTCGGCGGAGGCGAAACTTCTCTCATGGTGGGTGAAAACCACCCCGTAAATCAGCACAAGAGAAACAAGCACTGCGGCGTATTGCGTCGTGATGCCGAAAGTGTTGCGGGTGATCACCTGATTCAGCAGCGGAATAGCGATAAACGAGGCGGCCGCCAGCTTGTTTTTTACGGGAGCTTTTGAAAAAATTATTCCCGCGATACTCACAAGCAGAACGATACCCAAATAAATCTGATTTATGTACCAATAATCCGCTCGCTGATAATTGCCCGTTGCGGTCACTTTAAAGTATACCGGATAAACATAATTTGCCATGCACATCATCAGAGCCGGAACGAGAAGTATCCTCAGCGAGTGGTCGGCAACCCGCATAGCCGTGGTTTTCATGTTAA
>JBGUPW010000230.1:0-10659 GCA_045130495.1 Ruminococcus sp.
AACCTCTCGCAGTTGGTGTATCTCCTCGGGTTTACTGAATGAAAAACAGGGGGCCGGCTCAAAGCCCAACCCCTACATACTTATAACTTATTGCATATAACTTATTACTTATTACTTATAACTCGCTAGCCATTATATATTTAACATACTCATAGCTGCCATGCTCCTTCGCGGTGCGCGACATAAACTCATAAGCCTGATCGCGCAGCTTTTTGCGCGCCTGCTTTTCGGGCAGCGAGGGGTCGGGATAAAACGGCTCGCTCAAATAAACGGTTATGTTGGGGTGAAGCTTTTTGAACACCCTGCGCCGACGATAGACCGTGACCGCCGCCACGACCGGCGAGCCCGTGCGGCAGGGGTAGGAAAACGACTTGTCGGGAAAGCTCCGCACAAAGTTGCAGTAAGGCCAGATATGCGCCTCCGGGTAGATAAACACCGCCGCTTTTTCCTGCATAGCCTCTTTAAGCCTATGCTCAAAATTGCGGTAAGCCGACAGCGCCGAGGGCAGCGGAACAGCGCCCAGCAGCGCAACCAGCACGCGTATGCCCTTGATAGACACCGTTTCGGGTCCCGTGACTACATAGGCGCGCTTGGGGAACGCCGAAATGGTGGGAAGGAACGCGTCGGCTATGTTCTGCGTGTGGTTCATGTACACAAAGCAGCCCTTGACCTTTCGCAGCGCCCTGCGGTTCTTGACCCTCACGCCCAGCCACACCTTGGTATAAAGCCATACGAGCGGCGTGGCGAAAACGCGGTAAGCGAAAAACGAAGCTATCTTCCACCCGACGGACGGGTGACTGTAGCGATAATCGCCGTTCACCGTGTCGCTGTTTATCTTGCCGTTGGTGGACGCGAAATCGTCGTTCACCTCGTCGTTGTAGTAGTATACGCGCTTCATTTCATAGCCTCGTAAAACATTTTTTCCATCTTATCCATGCAGGCTTCCTGCGAAAAGTCCGCTACTATCCCCTTGTAACGCTCGCGGTACTCCTCAAGCACATCGGGGTGCTTGATGAAAAAGTCGATTTTATCGGCTAAGTCCTGCGCGTCGCGGTTTTTAAAGAGATTGCGCTCGTCAAGCGCGAATTTAACGGTCGCGCTGCGCGGAGAATCCGCAATGATCGGCACTTGCCCACAGGCGAGCGCCTCCATACAGGCTATCGCCTCTATCTCGATCTCGGCGGGGTGCACATACAGGTCGGCGTAGTTGAGCACGTTGAGCATTTGGTCGTGTGGGAAAAAGTTGAACAGCGGCTTGTTGTAAAGCTTCTTCGCGCGCTCCCTGAGCTTTTGCTTCAACGGACCCTCGCCCGCGAAAATCAGCTGTATATCGCGGCTGTGCTTCGACAGCGCGGCGGCGTCGATAAGCACGCTGTGGCACTTCTCTTTGCTGTAACGCCCCGAAAAAATGATGACGAATCTGTTGGCAAATTCTGCGGGCTTTTCGATCTTTATAGGCTTGAAGCGCTCGCCCACGCCGTTTGATATCACATACCCGTTCGTCCTGTGATGAACCGCCTGCTCAAACACATTGCGTATGAACTCGGTGGGATAATGCACCGCGTCCACATGGCGGTAAACATTGCGGTATATCGTGTGGTAGGTGATTTGATTGGCAAGCGGGTTGTCCTTCATAAAAACATGGCTGGTAAAATTTTCAGCCTGCATATGAAAGCCGGCCGTGACGGGGATATCATACTTCTTGCACAGCTTGACCGCCGCCGTGCCCAGCATGAACGGCATCATCACATGAACGACGTCGCTGTTTTGGATAACGGGCTTAAGCACCCTTTTGTTCGCGCGCGAAAGCGAAACGCCGTTTTTGCTTACATAATTGTTAAGCGGACCCAGGCTGAGGGTCGGCATCACCACATAGCCGTCTTTTCCTCTTTTGTCCTCGTCCGAGCAGACTACAGTGACCTCGTGTCCGCGCTTTGCCATGGCGCGGATAAGGTTCATTGCTGAGATCGTCGTTCCGTTGTTTTCAACGCCCAGCACGTCGCATACTACAGTGATTTTCATATACCCTTTCTCATTCCATTTCTAAAAGTGTTCCTTATATCACTATATAATAACAGAAAACCACGCCTTTGTCTATAGCAACTACACGTTGATTATTTTGTCAGTTTTGTGTATCTGTCTGAAAACAAACAGGAAAGCTACATTAAACCGCAGAACTACGAACAGACAAAGAAAAACAAAAACAAAAAGAAAAAGCACCCTTACGCAAAATACAATTTTGAATACAACGAAGAAACAGATACATTCACCTGTCCGGGCGGAGAGACATTAACGCTGCGAGGAGAAAAGAAATCGAAATCAGGCACAGGGTATGAATCCAAAAAGGGAGTTTACTACACCGAGAAATGTTATCAATGCCCTCACCGCGACCAATGCACCAAAAGCAAGGACGGCATCAGAAAGCTTGAACATTCAAAACTTTTCCACAAATACAGCCGGCAGTCGCTGGATAACATCACAAGCGAAAAGGGAATCACACTAAGAATAAACCGCTCTATACAGGTAGAAGGGGCTTTTGGCGTGCTCAAGGAGGACTATGGCTTCAGACGATTTTTGACCCGCGGAAAGAAGAATGTCAAAACCGAAATGCTTTTTCATTGCTTTGCGTACAACTTCAAAAAGTACTACAACAAAATCATTCAAAAAAGAACGAAAACATATCTTTTCGAGAAAAAGAAACCCAACGAAAAATTGACCGCCTGATTTTTCCACAATTTAACATAAAAAACAGAGAGTAGCGATACCCTCTGCTTTGCATTGCTTGGTTTTTCGAAAAATAGAATCTTTTCTGTCGTAATTATGAGGCTGGCTCTTTTTCACTTTTGAGCCAGCCCCTTTTGAATTATATGACTATATACTTAATTATCGGTCAAATTATATTCTCCAATTCTTTTGACCACATATTAATTAATATAAATGTCATGTTTATGGCTTATTGAGATATTTTTCAAGCACCTCCCTGAACGGTCTTTCAGTTTTCATTGATAGCACAAATTTAGGCTTTCTGCGCTCTATGCTGTAATTGATCTGCTCACGGAGCTCCTCCAATCTGACAACGACTTGTTTCTCCTCTGCAAAATTGCGTATCTTCATTATTATCTTTGTTGAGTATGCAAGATCGATGACAAATATACCGTAAAAGAAGCCTATTCCAAATGAAAAAGCCAGATTCTGCGACAGCCATTCCAGTGCTTCAAGTATATGAGGGTGGACAAGAAAATAATACACTGCACTGAGCAATCCCCAGAAAAAGGTGAATAGCGGACATATAATGCCGCGGATATTTCCCGGAAGCTCACTGTAGTCCCAGAGCCTTACATGAGTAGTTGCCAGCATAATTACTCCGACGACGCATTCAAGTGCGGTTATGGCTGCGGACATTATAATGAACAGCAGAAGTTTTTCCAACCAGACCGGCTCTATATACAGATAGCCCTCCAAATGTGCCAGCAGATATAAAATGCACAGACTCTCACCGTAAAGCGGCAGACATGGGCCTGTCAGGAAGCCGGGATTTACCCAGTGCTTCTGTGAGACAAATCTGCGGTAGAACACCTCTATCACCCAGCCTGTCATTCCTCCGATGGCAAACAGAAATGTCAATATCAGGAATATATTCATGAACATTTACCATTAACACAGTGACTTTTCCAGAATTCAATAGCCTTTTCGTTTCTCTCCGCCCGTTCGGTCGTTTCCATATCTGCACCTCTCACCAACAGCCACATTAAAGCTACGTCCATGACTGCAAAAAGCAGTATGATCAAAAGAATGAGCTTTTTCATACCCCGTCACTGCCTCCTGTTGATAGGGATATACTTGCTCTCAGGCTTTACGCTTATATACGCAGGACGTATTATTTTCCCGTTGTTTTGTATCTCCTCGATGCGGTGAGCGCTCCAGCCTGTTATCCTCGAAACGGCAAATAAAGGCGTAAACAATTCGTAAGGCAGACCAAGCATACGGTAGATCAGTCCCGAGTAAAAATCAACATTCGGGCTGACTCCCTTGTACATTTTTCGCTTCTCGGCGATAAGCTCGGGAGCTGTCTCTGCCACATACTCAAACAGTGCAAATTCTTCCTCGTTGCCCTTTTCAACTGCTAAAGCCTTGGCACACTGTTTAAGGATATCAGCTCTCGGGTCTGATCTCGAGTAAACAGCGTGTCCCATTCCGTAGATAAGCCCTGCACAGTCGAAGGCTTCCTTATCGAGCAGTTTCGTAAGATATTCCCTGACCGCAGACCTGTCGCTTGTGTCGATCGTCTGCTGCATATCGTCGAACATTTTCACCACCTTGATATTTGCACCGCCGTGACGAGGACCTTTCAGTGAACCGAGTGCCGCAGCTATTGCGGAATATGTATCAGTTCCCGATGATGTGACGACATGAGTTGTGAATGTGGAATTATTTCCGCCGCCATGCTCCGCATGAAGAACAAGTGCAAGGTCGAGTATACGGGCTTCAAGCTCTGAATATTCGCCGTTTTCTCTCAGCATATGCAAAAGATTTTCCGCAGTTCCAAGCTCCTGTCTCGGGTTGCGGATAAACAAGTCCTGCCCGAGATGATAGTGCAGATATGACTGATAGCCGTAGACCGCAAGCATGGGAAATACCGAAATAAGGTGCAGACACTGACGGAGAGCATTTGCAGTAGAGGTATCATCGGGCTCATCGTCATAGGCATAAAGTGCAAGAACTGTTCTTGACAGAATATTCATCATATCCCTGCCGGGAGCTTTCAGTATCATATCTCTTGTAAACGAATCGGGCAGGGTACGCATATAAGCAAGAGTACGGCAGAAATGCCCAAGCTCTTTAGCGTCGGGCAGCTTTGAGAACAACAGAAGATACACGGTCTCCTCAAAGCCGAAGCGCTGCTCGTTCCAGAATCCGCCTACTATGTCACGGACACTGATTCCACGATAAAAAAGCTGTCCCTCACATGGAACATCACCATCGGGAGTTTTTTCCTTTGCCTTTATCCGAGATATTTCGGTAAGACCTGTGACTACTCCGTTTCCGTTAAGGTCACGAAGTCCACGGAAAACCTTATGCTCTTTGTACATATCGGGACTGATAGAGTTACTGTTGTCTGATAGTTCAGTCAGTTTTTCGATATATGGGTTGATCTCTGAATACATAAAGCACCTCCAATTAAAGTGCAGTATGTGTATATAACATACTGCACCATTTATATATAATACCGTTTACCGTCAGTGCTTCGGCTCACGGTATATTGCTATTCGTTTATTTCTATGTCGATAATGTCATCGCTGCTCTGACTGCTGCGCATTATCTTCACAGCAGTCAGAGCAGTTACAAGGTTGAGGATACCCTCAAATATCAGCGAAATTCCCAGCAGAACAGTTGCAAATCTCACTCCCTCGTCAGGACGTATTATCAGCATAAGTCCAACAATACCCGTAACTATCGCCGCAGTCATTATCAGCCACCATTTGCTCAGACCGAAGCGCTTGGAGTCTATTGCGATCTGTATTTTCAGCAGACTGTCAAGCAGTATGTATATCCCGACTACGATACAGATGATATTCAGGACATTATTGGTATCTATGAGCATTATTCCCCCGAGAACTATCAGAAGTAACCCAAGTGCCAGGTCATGCTGGAATGCAAGGCGGTAGAGATCTTTTGAAAAGTAGCCGATGAGCTTTATCACGCCGAAAAGTACTATCAGCACTCCGAAAAGTCTGCCTATAAGGTTTGCAGATAGGTCGGGGACTGCGGTAAAAACAATGCCCAGTATGCACATCAGCGCAGATATGATTATATAGCCTGTTTTTGCTGTGCGGATATATTTCTCGCTTTTCATGTTCTTCACCTCCGTAAAAGTAGTGTCTGGTGGCACCGCAAAGCGCAAACCCTGTTTACCGCTGTAAACAGCACTCTGCGGTACTGTAGTCATCATAGCATATTTGCTGCTTGCCGTAGACATACAAAAAAGCGTATCTGCCAATTCTTTGGACAGATACGCTCAAGTGACTAAATTTTTACTTGTATAGCAAATCGACTGAGCCTTTTCTCAGCTCACATATACGATGAAAGTCAGCTTGGATATCGTATTTCATACCGCTGCTGAGCCAGCCGATTATCTGACCGAAGCACTCGCACTTATGATATCGGATAAGTATCTCCTTGTCAGCTTCGTCAATGGGACGGTCTGCGAATGCTGTATTGAAGTAAGTCCTTACAACGTGCTCACAGACTCTCCACAGGTAACTCTCATATATTTCACGGTTCGGGGAATTATGTATGTGCAGAACAGCCTTTTTGTTTTCAAGTGCAAAGGAAAAAGCGACCTCAAGGCATTCCTCGATGCTCTCAATACGGGAGTGTTCTGCAATTATCCTGTCAGCCTCTCTGTTTATCATTTCCTCAAGAAGTGAAGGTATATCATCAAAATGGTAGTAGAAGCTGTTGCGGTTTATGCCGCAGTCCTCAACGATATCCTTGACGGTTATCTTGTTTATGGGACGCTCGTTCAGCAGCTTTATCAGCGATTTTTTAATTGCTTCCTTTGTCAGATTCGCCACTCATACGCCTTCTTTCCTCATTATACAAACGTTGTACCATAAAAATGACTTTTTGTCAATAGCAAAAATAGAGGACACTGTCTGAAAACGACAGCGTCCTCGTATCTGAATAAGGAGAAGTTTATGGCAATTTATGCTTATTTCTTTTTGTTCTTAACTTTTTTAGCAACTGCTATAGCTGTTCCGACTGCGACTGCTCCTGCACCCGCTTTTACAAAATTTTTCTTGTTTATGTGTCTCTCCGAAACATTTTCTTCGTCCGATTCGGGAAGTCCGATGACATTATATCTAAGCAGCAGCTTTTCTATATCAGTGCTGTGTATCTTTTTCAGCAGCGGTTTTATTGCCGCATTTGCGAGCAGACCTGTATCGGCAGTAAGAGGCTTTCCGTCACGCAGGGCTATAGTCGCATTGAGCAGATCACGGATATCGTATGTACTGCCCCATACCTCGGGAACGCCTCTGTCTATTCCGAGCAAAGTATAGACAGCCTCCATTCCTGTGCGTATAGAGTATTCGGTAGTGAATATAGTATCACGCTTGGTCTCAGCAAACTGTCCAAGAAATGCGAAATTGACAGCACCGTTCGGCACAACATCGGGACGGTCGCCTGCCTGACGGGGCATAAAGAATGCTGTCACATAGGGCATCATTACAGGAACGGTATTGCAGCTGTTCTCTGCTATATCCTCTATCTCGTCAATGGGTACTCCAAGATGATACAGCCATTCCATACATATTTCTTTGCCTGTACAGTCACGCATCGGCTTCTTCACATAGTCACCGTTTCTGTCAGTGAAAAGGGCATATACCCATACAAGACACTGATCCTTAGGCTGACTGCGGAACTGCGGCTGACGGTTGATAGTCCATGACAGCAGCCACGATGAATCACGGCAGGTTACGATCCCACCCGTGACTACTCCGCCCGAAAACGGGTCACGCTTGCATATTGCTGTGATGTACGGAATGACCCGCTTATCAAGGGTAGTAACAGTTGCGCTCATCCAGTTGGTCTTTTCAGCATCATAGCAGAATTTATCGGGATTCCCAAACCAGGCGCGCTACCAGCTGCGCTACACCCCGAAAGAAATGCTAATCTTCCGCTGTTGTGGTCAGTTATGTGGTCAAAGCCAATTCCCGACATCATTTTCCGCGGGCGGGAAATCCCCGAAAACAAGGTGTTATGCGGCGTTTAGCGGTTTTGAAATCTGTCCTGACACGAAATGCGTACACGCTTCCAAAGGACTTGTCCTGTGCAGCTATTTTTCGCCACATATCCCAGCCACCGCCGGGTTTAATCTCCTTGTTGAACTCAGAAGGAGTATTCTGGCTTCCTATGGCAGAATTCTCGACACAGCCGCCGTTTGTGATGAATACAAGATCGTTTTCGGTCAGCGGAATAGTTTCCTCTGCGCCGTTACGTATCACTTCGATACCTGTTGCAGCCTTCCTTCCGCCCGAGATGTCAAAGGTGACATTCTCGACCTTTACACCATATTCAAACTGTACGCCGAAGCTCTCAAGATATTTTATCATCGGAAGTATCATAGACTCATACTGGTTGTACTTTGTAAAACGCAGTGCAGTGAAGTCGGGCAATCCGCCTATATGATGAACGAACCGCTGCATATACAGTTTCATTTCAAGTGCGGAATGCCAGTTCTCAAATGCAAACATAGTCCTCCAGTACAGCCAGAAATTAGAGTTCAGAACTTCATCATCAAAGACATCGGTTATCTTCTTGTTATACAGTTCCTCGTTGGCTGTAAGGTACAGTTTCATCAGCTGAGAGCAGGCTTTGTCAGACAGTCCGAATTTTTTGTCGGTATGTGCGTCCTGTCCTTGCTTTTCTGTTGCTCGGCATAGAGAGAAATTAGGATCGGCTTTGTTGAGCCAGTAGTACTCATCAAGTACACTCACTCCCTCTGTTTCGATAGACGGGATAGAGCGAAACAAGTCCCACATACACTCAAAATGGTTGTCCATTTCACGTCCGCCGCGCATCACATAACCTACACTTGTATAATACATACCGTCACAAGCCCCTCCGGGAACGGAGTCCTTTTCGAGTACATGAACTCTGCTGCCTTCCATCTGACCATCCCGTACAAGGTAACAGGCTGCGGAGAGTGCGGCAAGTCCCGAACCGATGATATATGCTGATTTGCTGTCAACACCATCAGGCTTCTTTGGACGTGCAAATGCTTCGTAGTTACCACTCGAATAATACATAGTCTTTCCTCCTTGTCTGTACTGCTTTGCAGTAAGTTATTGTACCTGTGATGGTTGATTGGACAGATTGGGGCGGACATTGGCAAGTAATTATTGGAATAGATACTTGCGATACAGATGACCCTTATAAAAGAATAAATCAATACATTAATAATTTATATGAAGAATATAATATAATTAATAATCAAACATATAGTAACAATAAACTTATTAACGCAATTATTAGTCGATACGCCTCTACTTGTAATCTTAATATTAGTTGGTCACGCTGTTATCGGGCAAAAATATGATAAAATTTTCTAGGTATTTAAAAAATAATTTTTTAATACTATCTTTCCTGCTCGTGAGACTTTCTGCTTTTCAGTTTTTGTGTTTGCCTGCGCTGCTGATAAGCGTATTCACGGACGGCTCGCATATCAATATCATCATCAAGCTTCATATCTGCGTCACGGACACTGCTGAAAAATGTGCTGCGGGAGAAATGCTCGCCGTATGAATTTGAAATCTGATTGAGAGCGTTTCGCTCTTTATCGGGGCGAATATCCAAACGTGCTTTTCCAAATTCGCCTTCATTAAATTCTTTGGCTTGTTCCTTGTACTCGGCATATTGCTGTAAGGCTTCGTTGAGTTCGGCGGTATATTTTTCTTCTCGTTTGTCTAACTCCGTCAAAGCAGATTTCATTCTGTCAAGGCTGTCATTTACAGTTGCTACATCTTTATCATCGGTACGCTCCATAGCGGTAAGCAAGCGAGCTTTTTCGGATTTCAGTTCTTCAATTTCTTCTGTCAACTCAGCGATGCGGCTAGCTAAATCACGGTGAGTGATAACCTTGATAACGGGAGTGGACTTCTTCTGGTTTTGAAGCTCCTTCTGTTCTTTTTTCTTTGCGGCGATCTGTTTGACAATACCCTTGTAGCTTTCATAGTTCGCCTTCAATTCCTTAACATAATCGGTAATATTGCGCTTGCCGATTTTAGCGTGCAGGATATGATAGCTGATAACGATAACCTTTTCACGCAACGTTTCCATCGCTTCGGCGAGGGTGGGGACGGTATTCTTGACGGCTTGCGAGATTTTCTTAAAGGCAGATTTCAGTTCACGGAGCAAAGCGTTGTCCGCCTTGATTTGTCGGTTGATTTCACAGCGGTCGGCGATCAATCCTCTGCGCTCCATAGCTTGTGCAACATAGCCTTCGTGAATTGTAGGCTGTTCGTCAATCCCTCTGGCGGCGTGACTGCGGTGGTCGATGTGAGCGTCGGAGCGATTTACTTCATCAAGATATTTGTTCGTGATCTGCGCCCAATTTTCTCTCCAAGAGACAAGCTGTTCGTCGCTGTTCCAACGGGCAGTGATCGGATTCTGTCGCCCGAACTTTGTGCTTTTCGGATATTTGTTGGCTCGCTCATAGCCATTTCGCTCCGCTTCGGACGGCGGCATATACACCTTCTTTTTGCCAACATAATACTGATATTGCTTCTCCCAACCCTGTGATTTTGCCAACAGAAACTCAGCGGCGGTGAAGCCTTTTTCTTCTCCGTTACGTTTGCAAAGATATTCCTTTTCGGTCTTGTGCTGCCACTTGCCTTTGTCATCCAGCGGTCTGACAGTTAACATAATATGGGCGTGAGGATTATGACCGTCGGTATCGTGTATGGCGACGTCGGCACACATACCGTCTGCAACAAAGTTGTTTTGGATATAATCGGTCAATAGATTTATCCATTGTTCTTTGCCGAGTTCAACGGGCAAGGCGACAACCAACTCACGGGCGAGTCGGCTGTCCTTTGTCTTTTCTGTGCGTTCAACAGCGTTCCATAATTCACTCCGATCCTGCCACTCCTGCGGAGC
>JBGUPW010000231.1:0-19669 GCA_045130495.1 Ruminococcus sp.
AGATTTATTTACTTATCTCTATTATAAAGAGTTGAATGTTGATCCCGCGAATCCCCAATGGGAGGATCGCGACCGCTTTGTGCTGTCCAAGGGTCACTGCTGCCCCAGCCTGTACGCTGTGCTTGCCATGAAGGGCTTTTTCGATTGGGACGAGCTCACAAATCTTCGTCACGTGGGATCCATGCTCCAAGGACATCCCGACATGAACAAAACTCCCGGCGTGGACATGAGCACCGGTTCTCTCGGACAGGGCATTTCCACCGCCTGCGGAATGGCTCTTGCCGCGAAGCTTGATAAAAAAGACTATCGTGTATATACCCTGCTCGGCGACGGTGAGGTTGAAGAAGGTCAAGTCTGGGAGGCTGCCATGTTCGCTTCGCACAATAATTTAGACAACCTTGTTGTAATGGTTGACCAGAACGGACTTCAAATCGACGGAACCGTTGACGATGTAGCGGGAATCGAACCGCTCGACAAAAAGTTTGAGGCTTTCGGCTTTGAGGTGTTCAAGATCGACGGTCACGACTTTGAGCAGATAAAGGACGCTCTCGACAAGGCTAAGACCGTAAAGGGCAAGCCCACAGCGATTTTGTGCAGAACAGTAAAGGGCAAGGGCGTGTCATTCATGGAGAATCAGGTAGGCTGGCACGGCGTAGCCCCGAACAAAGAGCAGTACGAGCTGGCGACCGCCGAGCTTACGGCTCAGCTTAAGGAACTGGAGGGTGAGTGCTGATGGCTGAAATAATTAAAAAGGCAACCAGAGAGAGCTTTGGCGAGGCGCTTTGCGAATTTGCCGAAACAAACAAGGACGTTGTTGTGTTTGACGCGGATCTTGCCGCCGCCACAAAAACAAATATTTTTCAGAAGGCTTTTCCCGACCGCTTTTTTGACTGCGGTATAGCCGAGGGCAACATGATCGGCGTAGCTGCGGGCATGGCGGCTTCGGGCAAGATCCCCGTAGCGGCTTCCTTCGCTATGTTCGCGACGGGCAGAGCCTTTGAGCAGATAAGAAACTCCGTCGCTTATCCCTGCCTCAACGTTAAAATCGCCGGCAGCCATGCGGGTATCTCGACCGGCGAGGACGGAGCGACCCACCAGTGCATAGAGGATATCGGCATTATGCGCGCCATTCCGAACATGATGGTGCTGAATCCCGCCGACCACTGGGAGATGAAGGCGGCTACAAAGGCGGCGCTCGAATATGACGGACCCGTTTATATCCGTTTGGGCAGACTCGCGATAGACAGCTTCAACGATCCCGAAACATATGAATTTGAGCTCGGCAAGGGTATCACATTGCACGAAGGAAATGATGTGGCGGTCATTGCAACTGGTCTTGTTGTAAACGAGGCTATCAAGGCTGTAAAAGAGCTTGAGGCTGAGGGCATTTCCGCTCGCCTCATCAATATCCACACCATCAAGCCCATCGACCGCGACATCATCATAAAAGCCGCAAAGGAAACGGGCAGGATCATCACTGTTGAGGAGCACAACGTCATCGGCGGTCTCGCCGACGCCGTGAGCGAGGTAGTTACTGCCGAGTGTCCCGTTAAGATCACCCGAGTAGGTGTTCAGGACTGCTTCGGCTACAGCGGCCCCGCTTGGGAACTGCTTGATCTGTTCGGTCTGACTCAACCCCATATCGCTCGCGTTATCCGCGAGGTCGTAAACGAGAAATAATTACGAGAAATAATTAATTGTTTATTGCTGTGGCGGATAGGAGGTCATGCTCTGTCCGCCGCATTTTTTAAGGAGAAAGAAATGAAGCTGTTAAAAAAATCACTTGCACTTGTAACTGCGCTGTCCGTTTCGGCGGTTGCGCTCCTTTCGGGCTGCGGCTCACAGACCGAAAGCTCATCAGAGCCTTCGCAGACAGAAACCACAACGGTCGCTTCAACGGAAGCCGCAACAAAGTCCGCTTCCTCGTCGGATTACACCGGCAAGATATCTCCGCTGCTGTATAAAGCCGAGGGCAAAAACGGAAACACAATGTATCTTTTCGGCACGATCCATATCGGCGACAGCCGCAACGATATAATTGTTAACGATTTGAGCGACGAATTGCAGTCGTGCGACGCTATCGCTGTGGAATTTGATTCGGTGGAATTCAGCGAAAATCTTGACGAGCAGTTGGCGGTCATGAGCACGCTGCTCCTGTCTGACGGAACCACAACAAAGGATCATTTTCGTGCGGATCTTTACGAAAAATGCGTTAAATATATGACCGAAGCGGGAGTATATGACGAAATGTATGATACCTACTGCCCCGGCTTCTGGTATATGACGCTCTCACAGGCGGCTGTTAAAAAGAGCGATTACTCCGGCGATTACGGCGTTGACGGAATGCTTACGAAAAAGGCTTATGAATTTAAGAAGGAGATTCTTGAATTTGAGTCGGCGAAGTTTCAGATGGAGTCTTTCCGCAATCTCTCCGACGAGCTTGTAAATCTGCTTACCGAAGCGTTCTTTAAAACAGAGGCTGATTACAACTCCAATTTATCAAAGCTTTACAACGCCTGGACAGTGGGCGACGAGGCGGAGATCCAAAAAGTGCTTGACGGCGAGAACGTAAGCCAAAATAACGAGGAACTTACTGCCGAGCAGAAGAAGCTTGTTGAGGAATATCAAAATGCCTTGACCCACGACCGCAACAAGAAGATGGGAGAAAAGGCTGTTTCGTATATCGACAGCGGTAAAAATGTTTTTGTCGCCGTCGGAACGGCTCACATCATAGGCGACACGGGAATCGTGAAATATTTAAAGGATAAGGGCTATAAGGTCGAAAAGGTCGATATTTAAAAACGCCCGATCCTATCTTGGCAAAATGTCGAAAATAATATCCTGAAAAGTCAGAAAATTTTCTTTAACAGATTTATCTGTGCTATTGAAAAAAACCGATTGATATGATACAATATAATTAAATTATTTGGTATTTACTCAGATATAAAAATCAATTGGGAGGGATAATAATGTTTGCCAGACTTAAAAGCCTTGATGACAGAATATTTGACAACATCACGCGTATTCACAGACCGGTCGTAAACAAAATCATGGTCGGCGCGTCAAAGCTTGGAAACGCGGGAATCGTATGGTGGTTCGTCATTCTTTTGTTCCTGATTATCCCTACCTGGCGCTATTCGGGTCTGGTGGTGATTTTTGCCATCGGACTCACATCGCTCATGGGCGAGGGCATAATCAAACACGCGGTAAAGCGTATCCGTCCATGCGCCGAGCTTGACGAGGAGGACAAGTTGATAAAAGACCCGCGAGCGTTTTATTCGTTCCCGTCGGGTCACACTGCTTCATCCTTTGCGGTGACGATGGTTGTTTTCCTATGCAGATTCCCGTTTTTTGTGGTTGAGCCGATTCTGCTTCTTGCTATCACGATCGGTTTTTCACGCGTCTATCTCAGAGTTCACTACCTCACCGATGTTGTTGTGGGTATGCTTTTGGGAATCGTCTGCGGCGCGGCTTCGGTCATGCTGTTCCACGCGATCATTCCGCAGGATATTTTCTTTGTCGCGTCATAATCGAATCAAATAATCAAAAGCGCTTCCGGAGGTTTGCTTCCGAAAGCGCTTTTAATTTTTTGCAGACCGTTTCTTTTTTTATGTTGAACCTCTGTTTCTCTCCGTTTTGACGGAGTACGAGGACGACAACGCAGTTACGCGGATTATTTATGTAACAGATGTTAATGGGTTTTATTTTTTATTTGAAAACAGTATCAGACAGTATATCTATCACGTTCTCAATGTTATCGGCGACGGCGAAAAGCAGTCCGTCCAGCTCATCCGCCGGGTTATCCAAATCGGGTATGAGAACGGTTTTGCAGCCTGCGGCGGCAGCCGAGCGCACACCGTTGGGCGAGTCCTCCAGCGCCATACACTCCTCGGGAGAAATGCCGAGCTTATTCGCGGCGTACAGATAAATATCAGGCTCGGGCTTGCCTTTTTTGACCTGACGCGCGCTGCAAACCTCGTCAAAATACCTGAGCAGCCCGACGTCACTCAAATACACGGAAGCGCGGTCAACAGGCGTTGCTGTAGCCAGAGCTACTCTGTAGCCGTTCGCTTTCAGCCAATCAAGCAGAGTTTTTGCGCCCTGCTTAGCCTGTATTCCGTGTATGCTCACATATTCGTCCATAAGCTCGATCCGCTTGTTACGCACAAGGTCGTAGTCGAAATCCTTCCCGAACCATCCTTGAAGCCGCTCTATTGCGAACGGGCGCGCCATTGAGCGTATACCGAGCGCATGGCGCGTTTCCATGGGGTAGCCGTAAAATTCAGCCGCCTCGCACCAGAACCGCACATAAAGCTTTTCAGAGTCGAGAATAACTCCGTCCATGTCCGAGATAACGCCCCTGATTTTATGCGTCATGCTTTTCACCGACCTTTGACAAATTTACAAGGATGACTCCCGCCGAAATCAGCGCGAGCGAAACAAACACCTCGGCGCGGAACACCTCCTCGCCCAACAGCAGACCCGAAAGCAGAGTGCCGAACACGGGAACCAATAATATAAAAACCGAGATCTTGCTTGCGGGGTTGTATTTCAGCAGAGCCGTCCACACCGAGAACGCCGCCGCCGAGACAAACGCAAGCCACAGCAAAATAAGCACGCCGTTCAGGTTGAGCAGATCCAGCCTGCCGCCGAGGATAAGCCCCGCAATGCACAGAAGTGCGCCGCCTATCAAAAGCTGCCACGCGGTCAGCCGCAGCGTGTCGTGCCCTTTTCCGAGCTTTTTTGCGATTATGTTTCCCGCCGCAGCGCAAACAGTTGAGATAAAAACAAGCAGGTCGCCCGGCAGGGTCTCGGCTGTAACTCCTCCGCCTCGGTTCACGATCAGCACTCCGCCGAAGCCCAAAGCGCAGCCAATCAGCTTAACGGCGGTTATGCGGTCGTTTTTGAAGAACAGCGGCACGGCAAGCACGGTCAGGAACGACGCACAGGCGGTTATTATCGAGGTGTTTGCGGCGGTCGTCATCCCTATTCCTATATATGTAAAGAGATATTGAGCGAAGGTTTGCACCGCTCCGAGCAGAGCGGCGGCAGGCAGGAGCTTTTTCAAAGGTTCGTTCCCGTTTCTTTTTAATAGAGTTACCGCGAGAGCCATGAGTCCCGCGAGCGAGAAGCGCAGTCCCGCGAAAAGCAGTATCGCGCCGCGGTCGTCCGAGGCGATCTCAAACTCCTGATAGCCTAACTTTATAAAAGGAAACGCGGTTCCCCACAGCAGGGCGCAGGCTGCGGCGAGAACAGGAGCCACGGCACGCTTTTGCCATATAGATTCTTTCACGCTCATTCACCCCCGCAGCCGAAAAATTCAGCTCCATTATATCATATTTTGTTCTGTTATTCAACAACAGCTCCAAAAATCCACCAAATATTACAAAAAATAACGGCATAATTACCGCAAATACTCGAATCGAAGGGTGAATAATTTGTACAACTCGACAAAAAACAGCATAAACAAAGGATAAAACGCAATTATTCGATTTTTTGCCTTGAAATATTAAACTCAAAATGCTATACTAAAACGTAACAGACTAATTTGAAAATGGAATAACAGGCAAAAAAACAGCATAAACTATATGTATTTGAAAAGAGGTATGTATATGAAAAAAATCCTGTCGGCTATGCTCGTGTGTATACTGGCGCTGACATTGTGCGCCTGCGGCTCCGGCAAGAAGAACGGCAAAGGCGCAGAACAGTCTTCTTCGGTTCCCAAGAACGCTACGGCTGAAACCTACGTTACAACCAAAACCGAGAAGAAGCTGCCGTTTTCGGGCGATTTCCTTATCAAAGGCGAAAAGGACATCAAAAACAAGGAAATGCCGAGCCGTCTTCCCGAGATAAAGCTTGACAGCAACGACGCAAAGCGCATCAATCTTGACATCACCGCGAACTTTGACGTCGAACTCAAAAACATGAATTCAAAGAACGGAGAGCCCGTCAACCGCATAGATTACGTGGCTTTCCTCAACGGCAGCCTGCTCAGCTTGGTGGTGGAGCGCCGCACTGTTGACAAGGCGAAGAGTGATTTTTATATTTACAATTTAGACGTTCTCACGGGCAAGCAGCTCTTTGAGAACGACGTCCTCGAAATGGCTGACGCCAAAAAAGACGATGTTAAAACCGAGGTCAGCGCCGAAATCAAAAAGCAATATGATGAATTTGAGAAAAAGGCAAAGACCGATAATCAAAAGGCGAAAATTGAGACCGCCAAGAGCGACAGCCTGAGCGAAACCAACCTCAACAATGTGAGGTATTACTTCAACGGCGACAGCCGGCTTGTCGCGATTTACCGCTACAAGGGTGTGACGGGCATGACCGAACAGACCTCACTTTTCGACCTTGTGGTTCTAAAGGTTAAAATGAAGTCTGAGCTCAGCGGCAAGAAAATCGAAATCACCGAGCCCGCAAGCACGGCGGCGACCCGCGCGGCGTCGTCTTCCGCCACTAACGGTTCATCGTATTCACACAGCAGCTCGGAGAGCGATGACGAAAGCAGCAGCTCTTCTTCATCTTCTTCCTCGTCCTCGGCAAGCAGCAGCGCCGGCAACAGCAGCCGTGACAGTGACGATGACGATGATTATGACGACGATTCAAGCTATACTCCCCAGCCCCAGCCTCAGACTCAGCCTGCCGAGAGCAGTCAGTCCGAGCAGAGCAGCGGCGGCGAAGATATATCTCAGCCCGATCCCGAGCCGGAGCCCGGTTCGGATCCCGTTTCCGAGCCTGATCCGGAACCCGATCCGAAGCCTGATCCCGGCGAATACAGCTCAATGACTCCGTATGAAGAGTAAATATTATCAAGAGGAATCAAGGATAAAAAATCCTTGGTTCCTTTTTAATTTTGCACGGTATGGTTTTGAACGGTATAATTGAACTTTGGGGACAGAAGCCCGGCACGTTCTTGTTATTGACGTTATATTATCCAAAAAATAATTTCATCTTTTAAAAAATAGTTGCAAATTAGTATAATTTATGCTAAAATATATCCTATCTAATTATACTCATTTGAAACAATTGCACTATTAACTCGAAAAAGCACTATAGTTTATGTAAAAAGTGCATAAATATACAAAAGGGGGGGGAAACAATGAGCAGACACGGCACGGTCAAAAGGAGTATCTGCGGCAACACCTGCGAAAATATGAGGGACGGACCCGAATGAGATTTTCAGTGTGGAGAGTGGAGAGTGGAGAGTGGAGTTGACTGTCAACTTTGCCTTGATATTTTGATAAGCCTACGTTTGGTTGTCAAATGAAGATGTTGCTTTCCTAAAGCTTCGCTTTTCCCAAATGATATAAAACCTTCAAAGAAAATCCAAATGCGGCAGTGAACAGTCGGCAAGAACCACTTTTCTTTTTGCCGGTTCAGGCGCGGCATTTGTTAATATATATCAAACATTATTTTACTTATATATATTTAAGAAATGGAGGTAAAATTTATGAAACGAAAGGTTAGGCGGGTTTCAAAAACCACCGTCTCTATTGTCCTGACTCTTTGTATGCTGTTTTCATGCTTCACTGCGGCGTTCGTAGCCACAGACGCGGCGACGGTGGATAGTGCGAAGGTTGGCGCAACTACGACCTATACTATTTATTTCGCGAATAATAGCAGCTGGTCAAATCAGTACTATTATTTGTTTACAGGCAACGATAACGACAATACTACTTGGCCGGGACACGCTCTCTCGGAAGCAAATCCTCTTGTTGTCGGAACATACAAAAGCCACAAAGTTTATAAGCTGACTATCACAACCGACAGAACAACTATAATTTTTAACGACGGTAGCGGATTACAATCCGGAAATTTAACGCTCAGAGACGGCAATTTCTTTATGTGTGACAGTTCTGCCGGGTCAAATAACCCATTTGATGTAGACTCTCATCTGGATAAGTACTATGTTGAAGGAAGATTCGACGTAGCTTCGGGAGGAAAAACATACAGCGACTCCAACTATGACAGCAATAACTGGAGTACAACGTCTGAGGCAATTCCGTTTACTCCTGTTCTTTCCAATGGGCAGCCGACCGGAAAATTTAAACTTGAAACAGGAAGAACAATCGGCTATCTTTCCAATATGGTACAAAATAAGAGTTGGGGAGATTACAGATATTTTGTATTCGGAAGGAAAAAAGTTGATGATCCAAATCCATCGGTATGGAGAGGTGCTCAATCAGATGATACAAAACTTACATCATCTGATAACAGAACAGAACAAACACTAAGTTCATCCGGTACCGGAAACAAATTCAGATTTAACGAATCAGGCTCCGGCATTGGACCGGTAGATTTTTATATTAAAATCAATTCAAATGAGGAAAAGTTCTGGTTTGAGGCTCCAACCGAAGACACCCAAACCGTTTACGGTGTTGCTTCACCTTCTGCCGGCGGTACCGTGACTCCGGCGTCTGCTTCGGCGGGTGAATCGGCGGTTATGGCTTCGTTTACCGCTGCTGCGGCATCCGGCTATACTTTTACCGGCTGGACATTGGGCAGCAACCTTGATTATGCCGACAGCACAACTTCAAACAGTACTACGGTAAAGCTGAATTTAAAAGACGATACCGTTACTACACAAGCTGATAATACAGCTACGGCAAACTTTGTTCATCAGGGCGTTGAAATGCACCTCAATACTACCGAAGGTGATTGGTCTCCCACTGACATTGGTGATTTTACGCAGGTAAGTACAAATCTGTTTGAATTTGCCACTACATCAACGCTTACCGCAGGAACGACTTACTATCTCTGTGTTACCACACAGGGAGCGAGTCAATCAAGCGGTATTTATTACAAAAATAATACCAGTGGTCATGCTACGCTGACCACATCAAGCCCCGTTTCGGTTACAGCATATCCGGCTTCCGGCTCTGCAAGCTACGGAGGTTTAAATGGTACTATTAAGTTCACCCCCAGCGAAACAGGCGATTATATATTTACATTCGACGCTACGAACCTTACGCTTTCGGTAGCGAATGCCTACAACAAAAATGTTGACTTTGCCATAATCGGAAATCTTAACAAGCTTGCGTCTATAAACGGCAATACTGTTGACACTTCAACTATAGGCTACGGTTGGCCGAATCAGAGCACTTTTGTTACACCCACAGAGTCTTATCAGAATGCCATTAAAACAGGCTCGGACGGAATTTATAAGATTAATTTTACAACAGGAAATGATAGCAGTATCAATATAGGTTTGTTCCAAATAAGCGCTAATTCAGGAGCGGGCGAACAGCGCGGTTTATATATAAACGGCTCCTACTACAACACCGTCGGCGCCGACTACACCGTGCCTTACAACGGCATTACCGCGTCAGATAACTGCTATGCCATAGACGGCACGGGTTCGCTGATCCTTCAGCCGAACACCGAGTACGAGCTTACGATCGACCAGACGCAGCCTTTAGACAGCTCGAACCCCTACGGCAAAATCACGTTAACAACAAACAAAAAGCAGATAACCGCGGTGGCAAAGGTCAAAAGACGCGATACGACTACTAATCTGCACGGCTCTGTTACCAACGCCAACGCGACCATAGGTACGGCTGCGGCTTCTCCGTCGGTCGGCACAACAGGCTTTAGCTCGACGCTTACCGCTACGGTTACCGACACGGCAAATTACACCTTTGCCGGTTGGTACAGTGACGAAAACTGCACAACGAGGGTTTCAACGAATGCGGAATACACCGTAAGCAGCGTAAACTCTGATGTAAAATACTACGCGCTGTTTTTGGAGAATGAGCTTCCCACGCTCCACTTCACGGCGACAAGCGGCGACAACGGCACCGTCAGCCCTGCAAGCGGTACGGTTTTAAAGGGCGGCTCTGTCACCCTTACCGCTACGCCGAGCACTGGTTACATAATTGACACGGCGACCTCTACAAGCGGCGCTGTTACAGTTACCACTAATGACAATAACAATAACGCCACGATCACCGTCAGCAACATCACTGCAAACGCTACTATTAATGTGACGTTCAAGCAGATTGAAACCTACACGGTTACAGTAAGCGCTGACTCAACCTCATACGGAAAGGTTTCAATAACGTATTACAACGCAAGCGGTGTGCAGACAACGACAAGTAACATAACAAACGCACAAACCTTCACGGTTCAGCAGGGCAAGGTCGTTTCTCTTACAGGCACAACTACAAACAGCGGCGTCTTCAACGGCTGGCAGGTCGTATCCGGCACATACCAGAGAAGCAAGGACACACCGTTCACCGCAGCGACCGTAAACCTTAAGCCAACGTCAGATATGACGATCAAGGGTTTATTTGGTGTTTCCGGATCATCTACCGACTATAAGCTATTGAGATCGACCGGCGATCAGCCTTCGGGCATGACTAATTCCGGATTGGCTGTTACTTCAAAATCAGTCAGCGGTACAACTCATTATTATGCTACGATCCCAAGTTCCAGTATGAACGGAACTAGCAACGTCTTTTTTGCTCTTTCGAGCAGTACTTCTTACACAGATATGTGGAATAAAGGTAGTTCGGAATCGTCAACAGGTAGTGTGACAAGCGACTCGACCTCTGCTTTAGAGGCAGGTAGCCAGACTTATAATGCAGATAACACAACTTATAATTTTTCCAAAGTTAAGTATAAGTCATCTTCAACCGCGACCGTTTATGTTGATATGTATCATACAAACAACGGAAAAACGATAAACTATGTATATTCATTAACATCGCCATTTGGCGGCTCCGGCACTGACGACACCCCCGACAAAACCGGGGCTCAAAAGCTCTATGTGCTCGACGGTATTGACGGCGACAACAACTCCGGCGGTACCTTGCGTTTCGGCGACAGTATCATTTCCAAGGCGCCGAGCGGCGTGCTGAAATACAGCTTCTATGACGGCACCGACGCCGACGCCGTATATGCCGAGAGCACGGGTCACAGCGAAGAAGGCGGAAATCTTTATTATTACAAAACGACCGAAGACCTCAGCTTCAGAGTACAAACGACGATCGACTCGGCTTATCCCGCGATAGGCGTGCGCGCGTTTGTAATGAACGGCAAAACCTACGAGGCTAAAAAAGACTCCGACGGCAACTATTATGCCGACATTTCCATGCCTGCGGACAACTACGGCACGCTTGAGGTTATTCCTGTTTACAAGAATATCCTTATGGATGATACAAAGGATTGTATATATTTCGAAGTTGACGCAACAACCATCGGCGATAGCTGGGGCAAAACCTTAGGTTACTCGGCTTGGTTCAGTAACGGAGGTCACGGCGTTTGCGGTGCTTACCCCGGTCAGCCCCTTTTAAGCAACGGTAATATTTTGTACGGCTATATTCCCAAATATTACGTAGCTCCCGACGCAACATCGCTCCCTGCCGCAAGCGACAGAAAGAAATTCTCGGGCGTACTGCTTACAAACCTCTGTGAGCATAACTCCACACATGAGGACGTTATGAAGGATTGGGGCATTACCGTTAACGATGACAGCAGAAACTACCAGACCTTCGACTATGAGGATCCCGTAAAGATCGCGGAGATCGCTAATGTCGATACTATCAAATTCATTGTAAAATATGATGAAACAAATTCCAACCACCAAACAGGTACTCACTTTGTTACAAATTACAGCAGCAACAAAAGCCTGAACAACGCTTCAAGCACATGGCCGTCCGGAATAACCGCTCCCACGGCAAGCAATCTCAACGGCTTTGAAGTGCTTACCGACATCGACGGCAACGCGGTTGACATCTACGGAAACAAAATCACAGGCGGACCTGATTTCAGCAACTCAGTATTTGTTATCTCCGTAGGTAACCAGGAAGTTACTACAGATGGAAGTAAGAATGACTGGGATACCGTTTGGATGGTTTACGACGGCGGAACCGGTACGCATACCTTTATTAAGGCTAACAACCCCGCCGAGTTCATCAACGTAGCAAGCACAAGCCAGCTTTCGAGTCTTAAGGACAAGACCGTATATATCAACTACGAAAAGTTCCTCGACGGTAAGGCAAAGGACACCGGCAACACCGGTGACCGTGTTGACGGACGCTGGGTTTACACAAAGTCCACCGACGCCACGACAGTACGCCTGCGCGTTGCCACAAAGGATTCCTCAGGTAACCTGACCTTCCTTACAACAAACGGCATTGACGTTGCGGAAATCACCGACGGCACTGTCAACGGTTCTTACGATTCCGGCGACTCAAGCAACCTTACAAAGAAGCTTGAGCTTGAAAACCGTACTACTGATGTTACCGCTAAAATCAACGTGAGCGGCTACAAGGTTGTAGACTTCTATATGCTCAGCTCGTCATATGCCGTTACTTCGACAAACAACGGCTTCTCAACCAATATCAGCGACTATGACGCGCTTAACGTCAACGGAACAGGTTATACCTTCAAAAACACCAAGGATAACCGTATGGTTATCGTTATTGAAGAGATTCCCGCAACCGACCTTGCCGTGTTCCACCAGGAATACAAGGGTGAAGGCGCCCACAACATCACGGGTGTTTACTATGCAAAGGTTGAGATGTACGACGCAAAAAACGGCAATCCGATTGATATGTCGTCATCCGTAAACGCATTGAAGTACGGGGTCTTCAAGAACACACTTAACCAGTTTACAAACTTTGTTAACGACGCTGCCAAAAACAGCAACAGATACTTGAAAATCACGCTGAGAACCACAATGCCGCCCTCGGCGCAGTTCTATCAGTGGTACGAAAATGACCACAACGGCGGCTACAACCTGATCGATTCCACCGCCGCGCGAGGCTCGGAGGATCCGGTTGAAACAGTGGTTTGGGTACCGGTCGCGGATCTCTACGGAGATAAGACAGACAACCTTTCAATAGTTAACCTCGACTACTACTCCGATTTACAGTCGGGCGATTCGATTGACATTCACCACGATCTCACCACCGCTACCATCAACAACGGTATGGACGGTAACACCTATATTCAGGTCAAGGTCATGGACGCTTTGGGCAACACCGTAAGCCGCGGCGACCTCGGCACAAAGCTCAATTCAATTAACGTTGATTCGACATTTATTACCGAGGATAACGCCGACGCGGGTTATCAGATCGAAGTAAATGTCTGGACGATTCCCGACAGCCCTGCGACCTTTGACAAGTTCTACAGGGACGACGGCACAAATCAGCTGACGTCTGAGGTTTATAACGGCGTAAGGTATTACTACGACGGCACCACCACGGCGACGGGCGGCTACTTAATGGCGACCGCGGTTATCCCCGTTGACTACTTCTTCAAAGAGGTTGACAACGGCAGCGGCACGCTCATCAAGGTAGTTGACCCCGATAAGAAGAACTTCTATCTCTATTCGTCTTTGATTCAGTCTTCAAGACAGATTCAGGTCACCAAGAGCAGCGACGTAAGCGGCGATACAACAGACTTCAACTTTATCGTTGAATACAAGGACGGTTCAAACTGGATCGCAGCGGAAGGCACCTACACCGGCACCGTTCACAGCGGCGCATTGAACTCAAGCGGACAAGGTACCGTAAGAGCAAGCGAAACCGTAACGATCACTCTTTCCGGCGACTCTGCGGTCGCAAACCTCAGAGTTTCGGAAGTAACAACCGGTCTGACTGCATATACGCCAAACGGACTCACCGTTACAAACGCAACAAATGTTACCGCAGAAACTTCGTCGGTTTCCTTTACACCAACCGACGGAACAATACCGGTTGTAACGATCAACAATAAGAGGAACAGAGTCCTCACGATCAAAAAAACAACCGATGAGAACACAAATGAAACGTTTGACTTTAAGGTGTATAAGCGCACGTCTACAAACCCGGATGTGTACACCGCGATTTCGAACGATACCACATTTGCATTCTCGGGTTCGGGTACTTTCACAAACGGTACACTTACTATCTCAAAGAACGAAACCGCTTCAATGACCGTATACACAGACGAAGTGTATAAGGTTGTCGAGGTTCCCAAGAGCGGCTCAACCTTCGCGTTCTCAAGAACAGGCTCAGGTGTAACAGACGGCACCACCGCGATAAGCACAGTGGGCGATGTTGACGACTCGACAAACGGCGAGTATGGTTATGACAACATTGTTATTAACAACGACACCACCGCAGTCACTATCCGCAATAATCAGATCAAGCAGACCGTGTATATTGATAAGGTTACAAACGCCGAATATGACTATGTGACCGATTTCAAGGTTCGTATTCAAAAAAAAGACGGCAACGATTATGTGGATATTCATGATGCTTTATCCGTTTATAAGAAGTACGGCACAACTGACCAGACCGGACCCGTCGCCTTGGGTTACACAAATATAGAAGGCGGAGGATACGAGTATACTATTAATAAGGGCGACAGAATAGTTGTTTCCGACGTTCCGAAGAATACACAAATAAGGATCATTGAAAGCGATTACGCGTCAAATTATTATACGTTCGGTTCAATTAATGTCTCCGGCGCTACCGGCACCGAAACCGTAACGCACTCAAAGGATTTCACCGTAGGAGACAGCGATGTCACCGTAACCGTAACGAATAATTTCATTCCGCAAACAATCAAGGTTACAAAGAAAACCTACATTAAGAGTAAGGATCAGAATAACCAGGATGTTTACACCGATTTCAACCATAATGACGGTTCCGAATTTGACATTAACGTAACATGGAATCCTCATAACTCCGGATCAGCTAATTATATTGCGCTGCAAACAGGTGCAATCAGTCTTAACGAAGAATCCGCGGAAGCCGCTCCCGCAGCAGGCTCCGCTGCCGCAACCAACGCGGCAAGCGGTATTTACACCGTTCAAAAGAACGGATATGTTTACTTTACAAATGTTCCGAAAGGCTCATATATTAAAGTAAACGAGTCAAGGATCGGCAAATCTCCCCTTACCGGTGAGCAAAGATTCGCTTTTGACAGCCTTGTAAACAGCGACGACAGCGAAGTAACATTGTCCGGAAATGGCGAAGACAAGTATATTTCGCTTAGTGGAAATCTTGATTTGCACGTTCGCAATATCGTTAAGCAGAATACCGTTACAATCACAAAATCGACGGATTCGGGTGACTCAAGCGTTGACCATACTCTCACCGTCCACATTTGGGATAATGGTAAATCAGGTCATACCTATGCAAGCGGCGGCACAGCCCATACCGATACGACCGAGTATTCTACGATCAATTATAAAAAGAACGGTACAGCTTATTCCACAAACAACAATACAATAACAATTCACTCAGGTGAAAGTATTGTATTTACCTATCCGCTGGGTTCATATTACACTATTTCCGAGTCGGCAGGTTCGCTTTACCACTTTAATTCAGTGACTTGCGATACGACAAAGGTTGCTACCAACAATCAGTCAACGGGAACAGTTACATATGTGGACGAAACTACACAACAGACAGTGGATACCGGTGTTATTGTTCCGACTCCGAGCGTTGATACTACAACAGGCGCTGTAAGCTTCCAGACTAAAGACGCGCAGGCATCTGTAGTTTACAACAATGTGCGCGACGATTTCACCTACACAATCACAAAACAAACCAACATCAACAACACTGATGATGAGTTCAAGATCAAGGTTTGGGTGAAGGATAACGCGAGTGTTCAAAACTGGACGCAGTATACAGCTGCGATCGGTCAGCACACCGCTGACGCAACCACAGGCGAGTACACAATTACAAAGGGCGCACAGCTTACTATCACCGGCCTTAATGCGAATTCGCTGATCAAGGTCGAGGAGTCGAGCTACGACACCAATAAGTATACCGGAAGCATTGTCGCAAGCGGTACGGACAGCGACTTCCAAACAATAAGCGGATCAGTTGCGGGTTATACCGTAATTAATGCTAACAAGGGCGCGGTTATTACCAACAACGTCAAAACAACGACCGTTACTATCAACAAGTCAGTAACAGGCGGCGCTACAGGCAAGTACACCGAGTTCCCGCTCACTGTTAAGATCACAAACGAAGTGACCGGCAGCACTGCAACCTACAACTACACAAGTAACTATATCGGCGACACGAACCACGTTGCCCACACCGGTTCGGTAACTAACGGCACAGCCAACAGCGATGTAAAGATTTGGGGCACCGAAACTCTTACCTTTACCGGCGTTCCCGTAGGCTCAACCGTAGAGGTTACCGAGGGCACAATGCCCACAGGCTATACCTGCACAAGCATTGGCGCAACAGGCGGAGCAACTGTCACTTCCAACACTAAGCCGAATGTAACATTCAAGACCACAGGCGCTTCAGCCGCCGCAGTTGCGATCGTGAATGCTGTTGCGACGCACGACATCACAATCACTAAGTATCTTCCCAATTCGGGCAGCAGCCAGACATTCCCTGTAAGTGTTTCGATCAAGCCCGACGGTGCAAGCGACACAGCGACAACAACATGGTCACACACTGTTGACAGCACCGACATCAATGATGCAACAGAAACAACTGTATCCGCAAGTCTTGCAAAAACACATTATATTAAGGTTTACGACGTTCCCGAAGGTGCTGTAGTAACCGTAACCGAGGATTTGACAGGTATAAGTGGCTTTAGCTGCACATCTATCGTTCCTTCGATGAACAGTGTAACTCTGTCCGGCTACACCAACAGCCCGACAACCGAGTGTACATTCACTGTTCCCGCAGGAGACACAGCGGTAGCTGTTAACAACAAGATCAATGACAAAACAGTAACGATCCACAAGGTTACAGATACCGCAACAACAGGAAAAAGCTTTAAGATTAAGGCTCAGTATACTCCTACCAACACTAATACATTAACAGATTACACATCAGACTCATTCTCGGCAGGCTATGCGACTCTCAATAAGAACGGCACGGCAACCGTTACCGTTCCGAAGGACGCATCCGTAACCATTACCGAGCTTACAGGCTCAGGTGATATGCCCGCAGACTTTGAGTTTGAGAAGATCACGGACGGTTCAACTACAGCGGCAGCTCAGGAAAACGGATATACCTATACAGGCACGACCAACGAGGATATATACGTTCACAACACCGAGCTGCACAGCGTAAACCTCAGAAAGACAACCAATAACACAACAACCGATACATTCACGTTTGGTGTTTATAAGTGGGACGACGCTAACAGTAATTGGGTGCTTGTAGAAAACAAGACAGTCAGCGCAAACAGCAACACAGCGCAAACCACCTCAAAGGTATTCAGAAAAGGCGATTTGATCAAGGTTGTTGAAACTTCCGACGTAACCGGCAAGTATACATTCGATTACAGCGGTTCTTCGGTATCTGGTGACGCTGACAGCACAACTTACAGCCAACCCACAGGAGAAGACGGTTATGAGAACATCACAATGGGCACATCGGATGTTGAAGTTACACTCCGCAACACCGTTAACACTCAGAATTTTATCATCAAGAAGACCACTGACTCAGCGGTAACAGGTGAAACCTTCACTTTCAGCCTCAGCATTAAGTATGAAGGCGACAACGACGAGAACGTAACCTCCTTCAATTACGCGAAATACACCGAAGGAGATACGGAACCGACCTCAAGCTCTTCGGCATTCTCCGGTGGAACATTCACTCTGACTAAGAATCAGAACATTAAGATATTTGATGTTCCGATTGGCGCTACCGTTGTAGTTCAGGAGACAGGCAAGAACGGTTACACACCGGTTATCTCTTCAAATGTTACCGCAACGATCAACGGCGACACCGCCACAATGGAAGTTCCGGCAGGCAGCACAGTTCCCACGATTACGGTCAACAACACCAAGTCAAAGGTTCTGACGATCTCCAAGGTGACTGACATCCACGACACGACTAAGGCGTTCAAGATCAAGGTATTGACAGGCGATAATTATGATAATAATTACACCGGCACCCTTGGTACAAACTACACCGCGTCTGCAGGCGTAACCTTATCGAACGGCGAGTTTACGATCCATGACGGCGAAAACGTACAGATCATTGCTGCAACAGGAACCAAGTTCAGAGTATACGAAACCGACATCCCGGCTGACTATACACTGGCAAGCGTAACGCCTACAACAGCTACTGCGTATCCCGCAACAGGCGCTACAATCGGTCGTGATGTTCAAATCACCGACTCCAACATTGATGTGACGTTTACCAACAATGTTGTAAGACACAATGTCACAATTACAAAGGCAGTGTCCAACCTTACAACAGCCGATACGTTCCCAATTAGTGTTACACTGAATGATCCTACAACAGATTCCTCAGTGCATAATAATTACACTTACACTTATAACGGAACAAAATCGGCTGGTGATGGAACCATCACAGACGGTTCTGATGAAACAATTACTCTTGCTCAAGACAAGACTGTAACAATTCAAAACGTTCCTTACGGCACTACCTTCACGGTCAACGAAGTTCCTGCTGCACGCTACAACTGCACAGGAATCACGGTTTCCGGAGCAGTCGATGCAGGAACTGAGACAGGCGGCAACACCAACCGCACACTCGAATTCACAACTGCTAACGCAGACGCTGCTGTAACTGTAACAAACGCGGTCAAGACACAAAACCTGACCATTACAAAGACAGTTACCAACTCAGCCAAGAACAATGATAATTTCCCGATCAGCATAACGATCAAGCCCGACGGTTCAAGCGGAAGCACACAGGCTCAGTGGGTATACACGGATTCAATGGCTTATGCACAGTCTTTGGATCCGAAGAATCTCCCGACAACCATCAAGAACGGTCAGATTTATGTAATCAGCAATGTTCCCGTCGGAGCGTATGTATCTGTTTCCGAAGGTGACATATCTTCAACAAATTACACATTCTCCGAAATCGTTGTAAGTCCTTCTGTGACAGAAACCACAGGCACTCAGTCAACAGCATTTAATATGCCTGCATCCGACGAAACCGTGACCATCAAGAATACCATCAAAAACAAGACGGTTACTATCAAGAAGGTCGTTGACGACGGAACAGAAACATTCCCAATTTTGGTAGAGGTTAAAAACTCTAACGCGGCTGACTTCTCCAACTACACCGGTACAGACTTCAGCAACGGTAAGGTTAATATCGAATCAGGTTCGGCAGGAGTGCAGATTTCTGTTCCTCTCGATGCAGAGGTAAGAGTATCTGAGCTGACAGCAGATATTCCGGCCGGATATCAGTTCAGCAAGTTTACCAAGCAGATCGGTTCGGCAGACCCGACAGACGAAACAGCGGCTAACGTTACAGATGGCAGCTCAACAGTAATCGGTAAGAGCTACACATACACAGGCACAACTGACGCGACTATAACAGTTCATAACCTTAAAGTTCAGAACGGTCTTACGATCAGGAAGATTTGTGACGACGGTACACCGGGTGATGCAAACTTTACAATCACCGTAACGTATCACTTACAGTCTGATTCCGAAGGAACTAATAAAACCGCTGAGGTTACTCTTAAGCATAACGGACAGCAAACCGTTAGCTTGCCTTACGGAACACGAATCATAAGCGTTACCGAAACCCCTGCCGCAGGCTACGAGCTTGTAAAAGTTACAAAGGGTACAGCTGATACTCAAACATTTGCACAATTTACTCTTAACGGGGCTGAAACCATTACGGTTCACAACCGCCTGACAAGGCATACCGTAACCATTCAGAAAGAGGTTGTTAACGAGAGCAACGAATCAATCGCCGATTCTCAG
>JBGUPW010000232.1:0-2565 GCA_045130495.1 Ruminococcus sp.
AGCCTGTAAAGCTCCAAAATCAATTGCCCTGCCGCGCAGATGCCGCCGCCGAACAAAAAGGCGCGCAGACAATTCGGCGCGGTTCTGCTTTTCGGCGAATTTCTTTTCACGATTTCAGCGTATTGCTTTGACGTCATAAACTTCTCCTCCCGGACAGCTTTTCGTCCGTTATTAACTTTGATACTAATAATCTTCGCAGAAAAAACCGAATTATGTTCATTTTTTCACTTTATTTTTTTTTATTGATGTTGTATAATATTCTATAAATATACAATGGGGGCGAATGGCTTGGAACATTATCTTGATAACAGTGCAACGACCGCGGTGTCAAAGGCGGCTGCGGACAAGGCGTATCAGATAATGACGGAGGTCTACGGCAACCCCTCGTCGCTTCATTCAAAGGGAATGGCGGCGGAAAACGAGCTGAAAAAAGCGAGAAAGTCAGTCGCTGCGCGTCTGCGCGTCAGCGAAGGCGAAATATTTTTTACAAGCGGAGGCACCGAGGCGAACAACCTTGCGCTGTTCGGCGCGGCGTATGCCTACGCCCGCGAGAGGAAAAAAATAGTGATTTCCGCCGTGGAGCACAGCAGCGTCACCGAGGCGGCGAAAAGACTTGAAGCCGAGGGCTTTGAGGCGGTTGTCGTCGCGCCCCGGAGCGACGGAAAAATCCACCCGGAGGACGTCGCCGCCGAAACGGACAGCAATACGTCTTTGGTTTCGGTCATGCTCGTTAACAACGAAACGGGCGCGATAATGCCTGTTGCGGATATTTTTGCCGCTGTCAAAGAAAAGAACGGCAAAACGCTCTGCCACACCGACGCGGTGCAGGCATTCGGCAAGCTTGAAATAAAAGCCGCCGCGCTCGGCGCAGATTTAATAAGCGTCAGCGGTCATAAGGTCCACGCTCCAAAGGGAGTCGGCGCGCTTTATGTAAAGAGAGGCGTGCGGCTGATTCCCCGTCAAAGGGGCGGCGAGCAGGAAAAACGGATTCGCCCGGGAACGGAAAATCTGCCTGCGATCGCGGCTTTCGGAGTCGCGTGCGGAGAATTTGACATACAAAAGGGGCTCGCCCGAGCGGAGGAGCTTAACAAATACGCGAAGGAGCGGCTTTCAGCCATTGAGGGCGTCGTGCTGAACTCGCCCGGTGACGCGCTGCCCTACGTGCTGAATTTTTCGGCGGGCAGGGTGCGCAGCGAAACAATGCTCCATTTTTTGGAGGAAAGAGAAATCTTCGTTTCGTCGGGAAGCGCCTGCGCCAAGGGAAAGCCGAGCCACGTTCTGAGCGCGCTCGGTCTGCCGAGAGAACGCGCCGACAGCGCCCTGCGCGTGAGCTTTTGCAAATATAACACCAAATCCGACATTGACGCGCTCTGCGAGGGAATAGCGTTGGGGTTAAAGGTGCTGGCGCACAGGTAATCAATGGACAATTGACATTCAACTCCACTCTCCACTCTCCAAACTCCACTCTGAATTTAAAGAGGTATTATGAAAGAGCTTTTACTGTTGAAGAACGGCGAGATCGTCTTAAAGGGACTTAACCGCCGTCAGTTTGAGGACGCCCTCAAAAAGAATATCAAGATCGCCCTCAACCCGTTGGGACGATTTGAGATCACCTCGGCTCAGTCGGCGATAACCGTCAGACCGCTGAGCGACGACATTGATCTCGACGAGGTGTGCGAGCGTGTGTCGCATATTTTCGGCATAGTCAGCTTTTCACGCGCTGCGCTGTGCGAGGAAAAGACAATGGAGGCGGTGCTGGCTGCGGCTCCCGTTTATCTTGAAAAGAAGCTGAGAGCGGCAAAGACCTTTAAGGTCGAGGCAAAGCGCAGCGACAAAAAATTTCCGCTCAAATCTCCCGAGATCTGCAATGAGCTCGGCGGTGAGATCCTGTCGCGGTTCCCTCATCTAAAAGTTGACGTCCATAATCCCGACGTCACGGTTTATGTTGAGATACGCGACTTCGGAGCGTATATACACGCCGATCCCGTTCGCGGTGCGGGCGGAATGCCTGCGGGCACGAGCGGCAAGGCGGTCATACTGATAAGCGGCGGCATAGATTCGCCCGTCGCGGCTTATATGATGGCAAAGCGCGGTCTGCGGCTCACGGCGGTTCATTTCGCGAGTCCTCCCTACACGAGCGCTCGCGCCGAGGACAAGGTGGTAAGGCTGCTTCAAAAGGTCAGCCGCTATGCGGGTCCGATGACGATGTACACGGTTCCGTTCACAAGGCTTCAGGAAAAGCTCCGCGACGACTGCCCCGAGGAGCTGTTCACGATCATTATGCGCAGGCTGATGATGGAGATATCCCAACGGATAGCGCTGCTGAACGACTGCTCGGCGCTCATTACGGGCGAAAGTCTGGGACAGGTCGCGAGTCAGACGATAGGCGCTCTGAACTGCACGAACGAGGCCGCCGACATGGTGGTTTTCCGTCCGCTGATAGGCATGGACAAGCAGGAGATAATCGACATTTCCTATAAAATAGATACCTACGAAACTTCAATTGAGCCGTATGAGGATTGCTGCACGGTGTTCACTCCGCGCCATCCCCGAACAAAGCCGAAG
>JBGUPW010000233.1:0-3631 GCA_045130495.1 Ruminococcus sp.
TTTATGAAGGGCAAGATCACACTTATCGGATGTCCGAAGCTCGATATGGTGGACTACACCGACAAGCTGACCGAGATCATCAGCAATAACGACATCAAGAGCGTCACCATTGTCCGTATGGAAGTGCCGTGCTGCGGAGGCTTGCAGAGAGCCGCGGAGCAGGCGCTCAGAAACAGCGGAAAGTTCATTCCGTGGCAGGTCGTGACAATCTCAAGAGACGGTCAGATTTTAGATTAATCCTGCCAATACGGTATATAATACAATCAGAAAAGAAAAGGAGTGACTACTATGGTAGAAATAAACAGCAGAAAAGCCGCTATTATCGGCTGTGGATTTGTCGGCTCGGCTTCGGCGTTTGCGCTGATGGAAAGCCATTTGTTCTCGGAGATCGTCCTGATCGACGCTGACAGGAACAGAGCCGAGGGCGAAGCTCTTGACATCAGCCACGGACTTCCTTTCTCAAAGCCAATGCAGATTTACGCAGGCAGCTATGAGGATATCAGCGACGCCGCGGTAGTTATCGTGACCGCAGGCGCGGGACAAAAGCCCGGTGAAACAAGACTTGATTTAGTGAAGAAGAATGTTGCGATCTTTAAGTCGATCATTCCTGAGATTGCGAAATATAATAAGGACGGCATCCTACTGGTGGTTGCAAACCCTGTGGATATTCTGACTTATGTTGCAAAACAGCTCAGCGGTTTTCCGTCGAACAGAGTATTCGGTTCGGGCACAGTCCTTGATACCGCAAGATTGAAGTATTTGCTCGGCGAACATCTCGGCGTCGACAGCAGAAGTATTCACGCTTTTATCATCGGCGAACACGGCGACAGTGAGATAGCCGCTTGGAGCAGCGCCAATGTGTCGGGAGTTCCGCTTCATAAATTCTGCGAAATGCGCGGACATTATCAGCATCAACGGGCAATGAGAGAAATTGCCGACGGCGTGAAGAACAGCGCCTATGAGATCATCGAAAAGAAAAAGGCTACCTACTACGGAATTGCTATGTCTGTCAAGCGAATTTGCGAGGCGATCGTCAGGGATGAAAAATCCGTATTGCCGGTTTCAAGCATGCAGACAGGCGAGGAAATAAACGGCGTTGCCCTCAGTATGCCTGCTATTGTAGGCAAGCACGGTGTAGAAGGTCAAGTGCCGATCGAACTGAATGACAAGGAAAAAGCGGCGTTGAAAGAATCCGCTAAAACGCTGAAATCAGTTATCGGCGATGTATTAAGTGAGTGATTGCAGTACGCCGACAGTGTAATTCCTGCCGAGCGTTACGGCGAGGACGGCGAACTCGACGCGGCGGCTATCATCCTCGCTTACGACAACGCTGCATATGGTGGTGCGTAAGCGCGTGCCTCGGGAGAGCGCCAGGTTCGCAATCTGGAGGTCAGGGGTTCGATCCCCCTATGGTCCACCACGAATTTTGGGAGTATCATCACGATACTCCCTCTTTTCTTATAGCGAGTTTTGTGTTATACTTTTGGAAAGAAAATCGGAATATAGTGGAGGAAAGATGATAGAGCAGAAAATCAAAAAGCTTTTTGAAGAGGTTGGATTGGGGAACATTGCGTACCCCATCGAGTCTGTTTCCAGCGGATTCCTGCACAGGATGTATAAGGTTCGCGCCGTCAAGAAAACTTATGCAGTTAAACATCTCAATCCGGTTATTATGAAAAGACCCGACGCTATTTCTAATTTCACAGCAGCGGAAAAGCTCGAAAAAATGATTGAAGATGCCGGTATCCCGATTGTAGCCGCATTATCTTTTAACAACAAGATGCAGGAAGTTGACGGAGATTATTTTTATATTTTTGACTGGCATAACGGACTAACGACTGATTGGTATCATATTACATCCGATCAATGCCGACAAGTCGGAAGTATACTCGGGAAGATGCACTCGCTGGATTTGAAAACAGGAATAACGACCGGCATTGATGAAAGCAAAATAGATTTCGACCTGTATGTTAGCAAAGCGAAAGAAATGGATCCTGAACTCTTTCTGCTTCTTGCTGAAAGCAAAGAATTGTTACAATATGCCGAAGATGAGCTGAACAAGGCAAGGAAGCTTTTACCCGATATTGTCTGCATCTCGGATGGAGATATGGATCCAAAGAATGTGATGTGGGGAAAACGGTCAACCTCTCGTCATTGACCTTGAATGCCTCGCATACGGAAACCCGATTTCAGATGCGTTGCAGCTTTCCCTCCAATGGTCGGGCGTCACGATTTGCAATATAGAGCTTAACCATATACATGCTTTCTTCGATGGCTATCTCAGCGTATACGACAACGGCTTTCACAAATATGCTGATGTATTTGGGCTTGGCTACACATGGCTTGAATGGTTCGAGTACAATTTGAAAAGAACTCTTGACAATTGTGCCGGCGAAGAAGAAAAAGAGATGGGCGTCAAGGAAGTTAAGAACACACTTGCCCGTATCCGCTGTCTAAATGAAAACGAAGCGGATATAAGACGTCATTTGGCGTTGTTGTAACACAAATTCTGATTTGTTGTTTTAGAGTATAAAAAGTTAAAACCCGTCTGCTCACACTTTGGTGAACAGGCGGGTAAAATTTATGCCGTAATAGGAATACTCTCACTTTCCTCCATACCGAGGAAGAACTGGCGGATATTCATATTCAGCTCGATGTTCAGGTCATAGTTGCGGTAAACGTTAACGCGTTTGATCATCGAATTGACTATCATTTTCTTTGCTTCGATCGGAGCGCTGTCGTACAGGCTTGACCAAGAAATGATTTCGTCATATTGGTCGTTCAAATCTTTGATGAGCGTTTTTGAGGATTCTACCTCGCTCTCCGCTTTCTCGCATTGTACTTTGAGCGATTCGGCTTTCTTCTCGGAATCCTCGACGAGTCCTGCCAGCATAGACTGTGAAAAAGCGCTTTCTCCCTGAATCGACTTTACAACCTCCTCACGGAGCTTGTTTAGCTTTTCGAGTTCTTTGGCATTATTCGGATTGAAGGCGTTTGGAATTTGCCTTTCTGACTGCCAGTTCTTCCTTGTAGCGTGAATTGATTATGGCGCTCTTGGGGACGCCCTTGATACGTTCAAAGATTTCTTTTACGACTTTCTCTACCATACTGTCGAGCTTGTGTTGTATATATGCGGACTGCCCTTCACACGGCGTTATCTTTCTTGTCTTGCCGTAACAGACGTAGCGAACTCGGGGCTTTTTGACCTTCGTGCCGTTGGCTTTGGTGTAACACTTGTTCGCCGTGGATAAGTGCAGCCTCGCTCCGCAGTGTCCGCAGAACACATTGCCGGACAACAGCGCATTTCCTTTCATATTCAAAGGAACACGCGGTGTGTTTTTTAGTGTGTCGGCACGCTGTCGCAGGATTTCCTGTGCACGGTCAAATTGCTCCTGTGAAATGATTTGTAACTCAGGGATAAACGGAGAACGGCTTTCTCCGCTTCGCAGATAACCTGTGTAGGTCGGATTGTGAAGTACGTTTCGGATGGTGTTGTACGACCAGCGATTGCCCGTAGGGTTGGAATAGCTGCCGTTATTGAGAAAATTGGCGATTTTCTGAACGCCCAAGCCCTCTTTGGTGTACTTATCGAAAATCAAGCGGACAATAGCAGCGTCCTCCTCTTTGACCT
>JBGUPW010000234.1:0-15932 GCA_045130495.1 Ruminococcus sp.
GCATGAAAAAGTCCAGTGTTTAAGCCATTTTTTCCATGCGGCTCATATTGTCACGTCCCTTATGGGACATATGAGCCGCATGGTGAACCAACGTTATAACCCCGTCCGATTGTCGATAGGAAACAAAACGTATGATTCAACGGTCGGCTGAGCCGGCAATCAGGGCGGCTTTGGATAGCGCCGTTTAAAGAAACCCTTCCGTTAAAGCCGCGTCATAACGCAGGAATATCGGTAAAGTTTGAAGCGCGGATTGGGTGCAGCTTCAAGCTGCCTTTTCACACAATATTCACCAAAGATTCACATGAATCTATTGACATATTTGCAGAAATATTCTAAAATAGAATAAATTGCGATTTTGAATTCGCTTGATTCGTGTGTTTTATGTTTCTGTGTTTTGAAATAAGGGGGTCGGATATGAAACACCGCTTTTTTAAAACTCTATCCGTAATTGTATCGGCTGTTATGCTTTGCCCGTCCGTTGTGCCGCTCGCTGTGTCGGCTAAGACGGACGAAACTCCGCAGAGCCATATAACCGAGGTCAATGTTAAAAAATCCGAAATCTTGTCAAAGGGCGCTTTCAAGGCTATTCAGTCGGCGCTCAACGCCGCTCACTACAGCGCGACAAAGGATAATTTATATAAAATAATTGTTGAGCCGGGAAGCTATGACCTGCGCTCGGCGCTGCATATATACAGCAACACCACCCTGTCGCTTTACAATGTAACGCTTGTCCGCAACAAAGAGGCGCTTGCAAATATGATACGCGCGGGCGACGACACCGCCGCCGATAAGGGCGCGACGGGCTATTCCGAAAATTCCAACATAACCATCGAGGGCGGAACTCTCGACGGCAACGGTACCTCAAACACCATGATAAAGGTCACGCACGCCTCAAACTTCCTTATGACGGGAACCGAGGTTTGCAACCTAAAAAACGCCCATATGATGGAAGCTGCGGCGGTGGACGGCTTTAACATACGCAACTGCTCGTTCAAAAATCAGATCCTTGACGCAAACGGGGTCGGCTACGAGGCTATTCAGCTCGACATCCCAAAGGACGGTCATATCGTCGGCTGCCGTTCCGAGGCGCTTAATATGCGCAACGTTCACATCGAGGGCTGCTACTTCACCAACTGTCCTCGCGGTATCGGAACCCACACTCAGATTTTGAACAACCCGTTCGACGGCATCGTTATTTCGCACAACACCTTTAAGGATATAAAAAGCGTTGCTATCCAGGGCGAAAACTGGAAGAATGTCAAGATCACCAACAACAGGATCGACGGCGCGCCGCGAGGAATAGCGATGTATTCGATTTTGGGCGACTGCTCGGGAGGCTTCAAGGCGAGCGTTTTAGCCAAGGAGGGCAAAACCTCAACGAGCATTTCCGACGAATATCAGAAGCCCTTCAACGCCAACATATTGATTTCCGACAATGAGATCACAAACTGCGGAAATGTCAAGGATATTTACGCCGATTATGTGCCTTCCTCCGTCAGCATAAAGGGAAAAACTCTCACAAAAGCAGGCAAGACCCTTTCGGACGGAAGCGGCGGTTATCCAAAGGGCGAATACTATATCACGGGAGTCACCGTAAGGAACAACAAGATCAACACGGGCGGCGACGCGGTGTATCTTGAAAACGTGCGGAATATCGCCGTTAATTCAAACAACATCACCTGTGTAAAGAGTGAGTTTACAAACAAGGTTTGCAATCCGCTCACCTCTCTCTCGGTCAACTTTTCCTCGATATCGGGCAATGTGATCAATTCCGCGCCGTATCACGGCATGGAGCTTGCAAAATCGACGATCCCCGAAATCACCTCAAACAGCATTACGGGAGTTTCGCTCGACGGAATAATCCTTGAGGCGGAAACAAAGGTCAAGGACGGAATTTACGACAATTACATCACAAAGGCTTCGCGCTACGGCGTAAATGTCCGCCCGAAATGCGCCGGAGGAACGATATCGGGAAATATCATCTACGACTGCGGAGAGGGCGGAATACGTCAGGAGAAAAACTCGACCTCAAAGCTCGGCGACAACTACTTCTCGGTGTCCGAAATGACGCAGCTTAAGCTTAACGCCCAGTCGGTAACGCTCGGCACCGAAGAAAAATTCACGCTTACCACAACGTATGAGCCGGTCAACTCTGTGGCGAAATTCACATGGTCAAGCTCCGATCCGCTTGTGGCTGGAGTAAACGAAAACGGCGTTGTGACGGCTTGCTCGTTCGGAGAAGCCGATATAACGGTAAAGTCGGAAAGCGGAAAGACCGCTTCGTGTCACTTTAAGGTAATGCCTTCTCCGTCAAGCATAAAGCTCAACGCGGGAATGCTGACTATAGGAGTAGGGGAGACCTTTGACCTCGACAGCAGACTGCCCGAGGGAACGGTTTCGCACTCGATAACCTACACCTCGAACCACCCGTCGGCGGTTAGCGTCCGCCAGAACGACGGCTTGATAAAGGGCGAATCGGTGGGAACCGCAACGATAGTCGCAAAGACCTACAACGGCAAGCACGCCGCCTGCAACGTCATCGTTAAGGACGCGCCCTACGATATGTGGTTTGACAGCAGCGAGCTGCTTATGGGCGTGGGAGAGAGCGAGAACCTGCGCGTTGTCCTGCCCGACGGCTCAGCCGCTTACTCTTTGGAGTGGAAGTCCGATAACGAATCGGCTGTTGAGCTGGGCGAAAACGGAGTAGTCCGCGCCATTTCCGAGGGCGACGCCATTGTTACGGCAAAGGCGTTCAACGGAGCCACGGCGGTTTGCAGGGTAAGCGTAAGAAGCGCTCCCGGTGAAGTGTCATTCGCGGAAGCGGAATACAACCTTGTCGAGGGAGAGACCGCTCTGCCCGAAATAGTCTTCCCCGAGGAAACCGCTTCGCACGCTCTAAGCTTCCAGACGAGCGACCCGGATATTTGCAAGGTGAACAGAACCACGGGCGAGCTCACGGCGAAAAAGCCCGGAACCGTTACGCTCACCGTAAAAACCTATAACCACGTAAGCGCGACCTGCAAGGTCACGGTCGGCTGAGCCGACGAGCAGTCCGCGCTCCTTAACAGCATAAAAAGCCTTCCTTCAATACACGCGTCAGACCGCGCCGTTGAAGGAAGGCTGTTTTTATATGGTTTTATAAATAGGTGCCCTGCTTGCGGCTCAGCCGAATTGTCAATTGAAAAAACCTTCCCCCAAATAACGCTGACGCGCGGCATTGGGGGAAGATTATTAAGGAAGGGGTTGTGATTCTGTTTTATATGCACGGGAATAATCAGCTCTGCTTTGATTTTTGTGAGCTTGCTTTTTGTGAGTTCGCAAGGTTGGCTCTGGTCTTTTTGACCTCTGTGAGCTGACTTGTAAGGTTTTCCTCTGTGCGCTTCATAATGTTGTCCACATAAACGTTTGCCGCTCTGCGGATCTCGGAGGATTTCTGCTTTGCATCTTCGATGATCTCGCGCGCATTAGCCTGAGCTTCTTTTACAAGCTCGTTCTGATTGAGCATTACCTTTCTGCGCTCCTCGGCGGCGCGGATTATATTTTCGCCTTCGCGGTTAGCCTCGGCAAGGATCTGCTTTCTGTCGGCAACAATATTTTTTGCCTGTCTTACTTCTGCGGGCAAAGATTCCTGGATACGGTCTAAGATGTCGAGAACATCATCGCTGTTTACAATAACTTTGCCGTTTGAGAAAGGCATTGGCTTCGCGTCGTTTACTATGTCCTGAAGCTGCAGGATCAAATCGTCAACTTTCATATTATCCACTCCTGTTTAATTAATGGTTAGTTGTTGGTTATATTTTTCAGGTTATTTCCTCAGCCTGCGCACGATTCTGTCATGCACGCACGCCGGAACAAAATTGCTGATATCTCCGCCCATCGAGCCGATTTCGCGCACCATGCTCGAGCTTAAAAAGGTTGAGTCCGAGTCTGCGGTGAGAAAAATCGTTTCAAGCTCCGGATTGAGCTTTTTGTTGGCTATCGCCATTTGGAACTCATATTCAAAATCCGACACCGCGCGCAGTCCCTTTACGATAGTGCCTATGCCGCACTTTTTGCAGTAACCCGCAAGCAAGCCCTCAAAGCTGACAATTTCAACGTTGTCAAGCCCCTGCACGGTCTCGCGGAGCAGCTCTATCCGTTCCTCGGTTGAAAAGGTGGGAGTTTTTGAGGAATTTACAAGCACCGCCACCACGACCTTGTCGAACATCCTTGACGCACGGGTTATAATATCCAAATGACCGAGCGTTACGGGGTCGAAGCTGCCCGGACAGATAACTGTTTGGTTCATGTTAAAAAGTCCTTGTGTCTGAACGTTGTTATTTTTATTTTACCATAGCGATATTGTCTGTCAAGTACAAAATCGCCGTATTGTGACAAAATTTCTTCTTCAAGCGGATTTTCCGCGATAATTATGCCCGTATCGCTCATGTGAGAGCTTACGAGAGCCAAAGCCTCCTGCAAGATGCCTGTGCCGTAAGGCGGGTCGAGAAAAGCGATGTCAAATTTTTGGCTGCCGAACGACAGGAACCCCCGAAAGTCGGTTTGGAATACCGACGCGTTTTGTTCAAGGTTGGTTTTTTTGAGATTGCGCCTGACCGTTTCGACGGATTTTTTTGAGTTATCGACAAAAAACGCCTGCTTCGCGCCGCGGCTGAGCGCCTCGATCCCCATTTGTCCCGAACCCGCGAACAAATCGAGAAAGATCCTTCCCTCGGTTTGGAACTGGATTATGGAGAAAACCGCTTCCTTTATTCTGTCGGTGGTGGGTCTGACCTCCTCGCCCTCAAGCGATTCAAGTCTTCTGCCCCTTGCCGAGCCTGTAATTACACGCATATGAAAACCTCACTATTAGGTCTATTATATCACAGACCGCATTATATTACAAGAATATTTTTTTATATATTTTTAATTTCCGTCAAATTTTGTTTTATTTATTTTTGACACTTTTTGACACAAATACGGGCGTAAAACGTCCTTGACAGTGCGTTTGCGAAGCGCAGGGAACAGCGGCATTGACGTTCTGCCCGCCGCGTCATAAATCTTTTTAAGAAAAAAATTTGGGTCAACCCCTTGATTTTTACAAATCAATGTATTATAATTTATTCAAATGGTGTCATTTCGTGTCATTTTGTGTGTTTTATGAACGAAATGGCACCGAAATTAGTCTTTACCGAACAGGGAGGTGGGCAAATGTTCTCCGGTATGTCGAATCACTCGGTTGATTCAAAGGGCAGGATCGTTTTGCCCGCTAAATTCCGTGAAGCGCTGGGAAACAGCTTTTTTGTTGCGCGCGGATTCGGAAACACCTGTATACAGGCTATGTCGAAGCAGCAGTTCGACGCTATTTCGGCGCGTATAATTTCGCTTCCCGCCGACAAAGCGATGGCGCTGCAATACACGTTCACGGCAACGGCGGTAGAGGTATCTCCCAATGCGTCGGGAAGAATAATGCTTCCGCAGCATTTGCGCGAATTTGCGGGCATTGAGGGCGAGGCGCTCGTAATAGGCATGAACAACCGCATAGAGATTTGGAGCGGAAAGAAGTTCGAGGAGTTTATCAGCTCTCAAAAGGACACTCTTGCCGAAGCGCTCACCCAGCTCGATATATCATAGGAGGACGAAATGGAGTTTAAGCACATTCCCGTCCTTCTCAACGAAACGATCGAAGGACTTAATATAAAGGAAAACGGAATCTATGTTGACGGAACCGCAGGCGGCGGGGGACACAGCGCGGAAATTTTGAAGCGCCTCACAACGGGAAAGCTTATTTCGATCGACCGTGATCCCGACGCTGTTTCAGTGCTCACTCAAAGGTTCCGCCGCAACGAGAACGCCATCGTCATCAAGGGCAACTTCGGAAACATGAAAGACCTGCTCGAGCTTCGCGGAGTAAAACGGGTCGACGGAGTGCTGCTCGACATCGGTGTTTCATCTCATCAGCTCGACACCGCTTCTCGCGGATTTTCATTTCACGAAAACGCGCCCTTGGATATGCGCATGAGCCAAAGCGGAGTCACCGCCGAGGAGCTTGTCAACACGCTTCCCTACGAGGAGCTGCGCAGGATCATTTTTGAGTACGGCGAGGAGAGGTACGCTCCTTCCATCGCCAAGGGCATTATCGCGGCGAGGGAGCAGGAGCCGATAACCACGACGCTGCAGCTTGCCGAGATCGTTAAAACCAATGTTCCTCAAAAGGTTCGCCGCGACGGACATCCCGCGCGGAAAACCTTTCAGGCGATACGCATAGCGGTGAACAACGAGCTTGAACTGCTCGATTTGGGGCTTGACGACGCCTTTAAGCTGCTCGCAAAGGGCGGCAGATTGGCGGTCATCACATTTCATTCGCTTGAAGACAGGATAGTAAAGCAGAAAATGGCAGGTTGGTGTCAGGGCTGTACCTGCCCGAAGGATTTCCCGGTCTGCGTCTGCGGAAACAAGCCGAAAGCGAGATTGATCAATAAAAAGCCCATTTGTGCAAATGGGACAGAATTGAACAATAACCCCAGAGCGAGAAGTGCAAAGTTGAGAATTTGTGAAAAAATTTAAAAAATTTTTCTCTAAGCTATGGACAAAAGCCGTAAAGTGTAGTAAAATTATAACAAAGTTGTAAAGAATATTACAGCCGCAGGAAACTGCACATTATGGCTTTGAATTAAACATATATATGATTTAAAGCCGCTATTTTTGGCAAAACCGACGGAAATGCCGGGATTTGCGGGGAAGAAATCGTTAAAAAGTTATGAAACCTTTTCGTTTCCCAAACAGTGTGTTTTATGAAAATTCTTTTTGTTAAAGATTGGAAAGGTGCTTATTATGGCATACAGAAACCAGGATGCTGCCTATGACCTGAATCTTTTTGATGAAGAGTTCAGCTTTTCCGCCGCAGCTCCAAAGCGTGAAATCGACAGTGAGCCGCAGCGGCAAGGCAGAAAAAAACAGGTTCGCCGCAACAAGGTGGTCAAGCTTCCCGAGGAGGAGCTTAACAGAATAAGACGACGCAAACACAGCCCCGTGAAAATCGCTCTCGGGGGAGTGGGAGTTGGGATCGTCACATTTGTTATCGGCGTTATAATCGTCGGACAGGTTCAGCTAACCGAGCTCAACCAGAAAATTATAACAGCCGAAAAGACTCTCGCCGACACCGAGAGCATATATATACAGAACCAGATGAAGGTTGAAACAAATCTTTCCAACGCGGAGATCGAAAAATATGCCACCGAGGTTCTCGGCATGACAAAGGCTTCCAACGCTCAGAAGGAATTTGTGGCGCTCGAAACAGACGACAAGGCGGAGGTTTCCGCGCAGAAGGACAACAATATCTTTACACAGTTTTTTGAATCTTTGGCAAATCTCTGGTCATAACCTTCATTGTCACAAAATAAATATATTAAAAAGAATGAGAGTTAAGACTGCGTCTTGGCTCTTTTTCGATTTGCCGGCGTTTTTGTTGACATTTAATTACCGTAAACGATTGAAAATTCCTGCGAAATCTGTTATAATAATCATTTGAAGCAACGGTGCGCCCACGTGAGGCGCCGAAAAAAACAGCCGGCAATCGCCGGAGCGATCCTTAAACCGGGAGGTATATGTTTGGACGAAAACAGAAGTAACGAAAAACCAAAGGCTGAACCATTCAAAAGAAAGCCGAAACGCACCCAAAAGGGTCCCAACCAAAGACTCAGACAGCGGGCGGCTGTTCTTATAATGATAATTCTTGTGCTGGGCTTCGGCGCCGCCATCGCCAGACTCTCTATGCTCACCTTAGTTCGCGGCAGCGAGCTGCAGGAGCGCGCGGTTGACCAGCAGCTTGCCGATACAACTTTGACGGCAAAAAGAGGCACGATTTATGACGCCAACGGCAACGTGCTCGCCGAAAGCGCCTCGGTGTGGCAGGTGGTCATGTCACCTATCAACTTTGAAGATGAAAATAACCCGGAGCGAGGGGAGGCAGCGCGTGAGGCGGCGGCTCGCGGGCTTTCGGAGATCCTCGGGCTTGATTATGAAAACGTGCTTGAAAAGACAAAACAAAAAAGCTATTATACCGTCGTAAAGCGCAAGGTCGAGGTCGAAGAGCGCGATAAGGTGCTGAAGCTTATCGAAACGCTCTCGAAGGATTACAAATGCTACGGCGCGATCTCTCTGCTCGACGACTACAAGCGTTACTACCCGCACAACGACCTCGCCTCGTGCGTTATCGGCTTTGCCGGTTCGGATGAACAGGGTCTTGAAGGCGTAGAGTTTGAATACGACAAATATCTCGCCGGAACCCCCGGCAGAATAATCACGGCTCAGAACGCGCAGGGAACCGATATGCCCTTCGCATATGAGCAAAACATCGCCTCAAAGGACGGCGATAACATCTATCTGACGATAGACCAGAACGTTCAATCCATCTGCGAAAAGTATATGGCGCAGGGCGTGGCTGAAAACAACGTTCTCAACAAGGGCGTCTGCATTGCCATGGACGTCAACACCGGAGCCATAAAAGCGATGGTAGTCTCACCCGGCTACGACCTCAACAAGCCGTATGAGCTTTCGTCGGAAGAAAAAACAAGGATCGACTCGCTTCCCGAAAATGAAAGGGAGAAGGCTCAGGGTGAGGCACTTTCGGCAAAATGGCGTAACAAGGCGGTTGCCGACACCTATATGCCCGGCTCGGTATTCAAGGTTTGTACTGCGGCAATGGCGCTTGAGGAAGGCAAGGTGACCGAAGAAAGCACTTTTGTTTGCAGCGGCTCAATGGTCGTTGAGGATAAAACCATTCACTGTCACAACCTCGGCGGTCACGGCACGCAAACCTTTGTGGAGGCTGTCTGCAACTCGTGCAACCCCGCCTTCATCCAAATCGGTCAGCTCGTCGGAATCCAGAAATTCCGCGACTATTACAAGGGCTTCGGCTTCTCGGAGAAATCGGGCATCGACCTCCCGGGCGAATCGGACGATACGTTCTGGGCGGACGGCACGATGAGCGAGGTTGACTTCGCGGTTGCCTCGTTCGGACAGAACTTCGGCATCACGCCTATTCAGATGCTCACCGCCTGCTCGGCGGTCGCCAACGGCGGCTACGTTTTGCAGCCCTACGTCGTTTCGAGGATCACCGACTCAAAGGGCAACGTTATAAAAAGCGTTGAAAAGAAGATCAAGAGGCAGATCGTTTCAAACACGACCTCCGAAAGAATGAACGCGATCCTCGGCTACAACTCCGAAAAATCCGGCTCAACGGCGGGTTATGTGGCGGGCTACAAAATCGCCGCCAAAACCGGTACCTCCGAAAAAATCGGCGTTGTTGAAAAGCAAAGTACATTTGAAGAGGACTACATCTCGTCCCTGTGCGGCTACGCGCCTGCGGATGATCCGCAGATCGCCATGCTGGTCTTCTTCGATACACCGTCGGGCAAGGCGTACTACGGCTCGCAGGTTGCCTCTCCGGTGTTCATAAATTTAATGACAGAGGTGCTTCCTTATCTTGAAGTCAAGACGAATTACACCGAGGAAGACCTCAAATATCTTGACACCTCAGCCGGAGATTACACCGGACTGACGATTGAGCAGGCGACCGAAAAGGCGAAAGCGGACGGCTTCACCGTGAGCGTAGAGGGCTCCGGCGAAAAGGTCATCTCTCAGCTTCCGGGCGTATCCTCAAAGGTTTCGGCGGGCGGCAATATCGTTCTGTTCACCGACGAGGAGAGCAAGACGGAGACCGTTACGGTTCCCGACTTCAAGGACAGCACGGCGTCTGACGCAAACAGCATAGCCGCAGGCTACGGGCTGAACATCAGCTTCAAGGGCGCTGTGAGAAGCGGAGGAATCTGTACCGCGCAGGATATCAAGGAGGGCGAAAGCGTTCCGCCCGGCACGGTAATAACGCTGACGTTCTCGGCGGCGTCGAGCGAAGGCTTTAACGATTGATCGGATTTCCGAAAGAAAACTGAAAGGAACGGTAAAAAATGGTAGTTTACGGTATTTGGACATTTTGCGCGGCGATTTTTGCTTTTGCTATCTCTGCGATAACAGGTAAGTTTTTGATCCCTTATCTGCACAAGATCAACTTTGGTCAGACGATTCTCGATATCGGTCCCAGCTGGCACAAAAATAAGCAGGGCACTCCCATTATGGGCGGCATTATGTTTATTGTCGCGATTACCGTTGTGACGATCATAAGCACCGTTATCTATATTCTGACGGGCAGCGATTTCATCAACACCTACCGCGCCGACATAAACAGCGAGGTCGTTTACATCTTCGCAGGTCTCGGTCTGGCTCTTGCCAACGGTATCATCGGTTTTATCGACGACTACACCAAGGTCGTCAGAAAGCAAAACAAGGGTCTTTCTGCGTGGCAGAAGCTCGTCCTTCAGTTCGCGTCGGCGGGCGCCTATCTCGCCGTGCTCGGAGTATCGGGCTGCGGCACCGAAACCGCTATACCGTTTGTAGGAATGGTCGATTTGGGCTTTTTCTATTATATTATTTCGGCTGTGGTGATAGTTGGCATTGTAAATGCCGTTAATCTCACCGACGGCGTTGACGGTCTCGTTGGCTCGATCACCTTCTTTGTGGCTGTCGCCGTCATGCTTATCGCAAGCGCGCTTTACTGCCTGGGCGTCACGGCGTTCAGCGCGGCTGTCGCGGGAGCGTGCCTCGGCTTTTTGGTGTGGAACTTCCACCCCGCAAAGGTGTTCATGGGCGACACCGGCTCGCTGTTTCTCGGCGGAGCGGTCTGCGCTTTGGCATTTGCCGTTAAGCTGCCCATTCTCCTTATTCCGCTGGGCTTTGTTTACCTGTGCGAAATGTTCTCTGTCATTTTGCAGGTCGCCTATTTTAAAATCACCCACGGCAAGCGCCTGTTTAAAATGAGCCCTATCCACCATCATTTTGAGATGTGCGGCTGGAGCGAGGTCAAAATCGTGGCGGTGTTCAGCGCCGTTACCGCTGTGTTCGGCTTGATATCGTTCCTGCTCGTAATATTCGGAGTGAAATTCTCGATTTATTGATTTGTATATCTTATTTTACTTATTGTACTGATTGTACTGAATATTGTACCGAGTATTATACTGAATATTGTACTGAGCATTGTACTGATATTGTACCGATATTGTATTGATATTGCACTGAGTTTTCTTAGATGCTTACAAAAGATACTCACAAAAAGCTTTCTTTAATAATTACTGTCATAAACCAAAACCTTCGTTGACTTGACTTCGTAAGGGCGAGCCTGTGTGTTCGCCCTTGAACCGACGTTCTTTTCACGTCAGGTTGTCGATAGAAACGCAGCTTTCGGCTCAGCGCTCCCGGGTGCATACAAAGGCGCGTTCTGCAACAAAGGTACGCTCTGCAACAGAGGCGCGCTTTGCAGCAAAAAGCTTAGTATGCGATCGTTTCCAAGGATTATAACAGTATTTAATAAAGGAGCCTGAGCTGATGGCATTTCAGCCAAAAGAATCGCGCTTTTGCGCATTGAAATAACAAAGGGAGGAAACAATTTGGCTCCTAATTTAAAAATGATTTTACGCGGCGACGTGAACCGCATTTACGACAGCCGCTATAAACGCAGTCAGACCGCGAAGGATCAGAATGCCGATAATCAAAATGCGAAGCCTAAAGAAGACAGGGAAAAGTTTTTTATTCGACCGGCAAGGCAGCGCAAAATGAAAAACGCGAAATGGTTTACCGTGGGCATGGGCATTGACCTGCCGTTTTGCATTATAATCCTGATTTTGCTTATCATCGGCACAATAATGATGTTTTCGGCAAGCTATGCCTTTTCATATTATACGCAGGACGACAGCTTCCATTATCTGAAACGTCAGTTGATTTTTATCGGCATCGGCTTGGCGGCGATGATTGTCATGTCGTTCTTCAACTACAACAAGCTCCACAAGGTTGCTCCGTTTGTGTTGGGATTGGCGTATTTTTCGCTTTTCCTCGTGTTGGTTCTTCCGTCTGGAGACGGAGTAAAGCGCTGGATACCGTTGGGTATATTCAATTTGCAGCCCTCTGAAATAGCCAAGTTTGCCGTTGTCCTGTTCTTTGCTCACTGGGCGAGCAAATATTACAATTTGATGCAGCTCCCCAAATACAGCGTGCTTCCGGGCGTTATCGTGTTCGGAACGATTTCGGGTCTGCTTCTTCTTGAGCCGCATTATTCGGGCATTGTTATTGTCGGCGTGCTCACGGTTATAATGCTGTATATCGGAGGCATGAAAACAAAATATCTCGTAATCGGCGGCATTGTTCTTGCCGGAATAGTGCTAATTTTAGCGGTGTCGGGCGGATTGTCGTATGCCATGAGCCGTATGGACGGCTGGGGGCAGGCGCTCACAGCGGAGCGCGGAACCGATTTGTGGAACAGCACATGGCAGACGCGCAACTCGCTTTACGCCATCGGCTCCGGCGGACTTTGGGGCTTGGGTCTCGGTCAGTCGCGTCAGAAGTTCCTATATCTGCCCGAGCCTCAGAACGACTTTATCTTCGCAATCGTGGTTGAGGAGCTCGGACTTATCGGTGCGGTGATCATTCTGCTTATTTTCGCTCTGCTTGTGTGGAGAGGAATAACGCTTTCGCTCCGCGCCAAGGATAAATTCGGCAAGCTGCTCGGCATAGGACTCACCTCGCAAATCGGCGTTCAGGTGGTGCTCAACATTTTGGTTATCACCGACTGGCTGCCTAACACCGGTATAAGCCTGCCGTTTTTCAGCTACGGCGGCTCCTCGCTTATCATGCTGTTAGCGCAGATGGGCATTGTGCTTTCAATTTCGCGCACGGCAAACATTGAAAAACAATAACCGCACGGCTCGGTTTTTGAGATCACCAAACGGTAAAAATGGGAGCGATATAATGAAAATCTTACTGGCAGGCGGCGGCACCGCCGGACACATCAATCCCGCGCTTGCGATTGCGGGCTATATCAAAGAGCAGCATCCCGACGCGCAGTTTCTGTTTATCGGCAACCGCGACGGAATGGAGCAGAGGCTTGTTCCGCAGGCGGGCTTTAAAATAAAATCCATTACCATCAGCGGCTTTCAGCGCAGTATGTCGCCGAAAAGCATGGTCGCCAATGCAAGGACTATCAGGCGCACCATAACATCTTCCGCCGCAGCAAGGCATATCATCAGGGATTTTCACCCTGATATCTGCATCGGTACGGGCGGCTATGTTTCGGGCCCCGTAGTGCGCGAGGCGTCAAAGCTCGGCGTGCCCTGTATCATCCACGAGCAGAACGCTTACCCGGGAATCACAAATAAAATGCTCGCCAAGCGCGTAAAAGTGGTCTTGCTCGCTTCCGAGGCGGCAAAGCCTTACTTCGGCGGAGCCAATACCGTCGTTGTGGGCAACCCCGTCCGCAGTGATGTTTTAACTGCCGACAAGCAGACCTCGCGCGAGCTGCTGGGACTCGATTCGCGCCCGGTTATCCTTTCATTCGGAGGAAGCCTCGGAGCGCAGAGGATAAACGAGTCGCTCGCCGCACTAATCGCAAGAAGCGGCAAGGACGGCAGGTATCAGCATATTCACGCCTACGGCAAGTACGGCGGCAGCTTCCCCGATTTAGTCAAGGAATTGGGAACCGACATCAAAAAATGCGATAACCTTGATATCCGTCCGTATATAGACAATATGCCTCAGTGCATGGCGGCTGCCGATTTGGTTATTAGCAGGGCGGGCGCGATCACGCTTAGCGAGATACAGGCGATGGGCAAGCCCGCGATCCTGATCCCCTCTCCAAACGTAGCCGAGAATCACCAGTACCACAACGCAATGGCACTTGTCAACGCGGGCGCGGCTGAGATAATCGAGGAAAGCGAATTGAGCGGCGAGGCAGTCATTCAAAAGGCTGACTATATGCTGCAAAATGCCGACACCCTCGCAAAATTCAGCGAAAACTCCAAAAAAATGGCGATAACCAACGCAAATGAGCGCATTTATTCCGTTGTCAAACAGGTTCTCCGTTTGGTATAATATAAGCTATAATAATAGAAAGAAATTCTAATAAACGATCGGCTTGCATGATCGGCTTTGCCGATCAATTCATGCGGCTTGCCGCAATTCATGTGAAACTATTCATGCCGAAGGCAATTCATTCCTATTCAAGAGTCAGTCTGCTCAGAGAGCTTTCAAAGAAATATAAGCGTTTCTTTGAGAATGAATTGCTGTTGTGCAGCATGAATCGGTTTTGCCGTGAATTGCCGCTCCGCAGCATGAATAGTGCCGGGCACATTGATACGCACAGCACACCCCTTGCCGCATAGTATGAACTATACTTAATAAGAGGGTGTTTGTGTGTCTAAACTCTATATCGCGGGACGAAAACGGCTTTCGGGCGATGTAACCGTTCAGGGAGCGAAAAACAGCGCGCTGCCGATTTTGGCGGCTTCCGCGCTTGCGTCGGGAGAGAGCGTTATTTACAGATGTCCGCTTCTCTCGGATACCGAGGCTTCGCTTCGGATACTCCGATGGCTGGGCTGCCGCGCACAGCGCAGCGGCGGAGCTGTCCTGATAGATAACGGCGGTCTGACGCGTTTCGACATTCCCGATGGGCTTATGCGTCAAACCCGCGGCTCCATAGTCTTTTTGGGTGCGGTGCTCGCCGCCGCAGGAAGGGTCAGATTGAGTCTGCCCGGCGGCTGCGAAATCGGTCTGCGCCCGATAGATATGCACCTTGAAGCGCTCAGGCGGCTGGGCGCGGTCATAAAGGAGCGTCACGGAAGGCTCGACTGCCGAGCTCCCCACGGCTTGAAAGGCGCTGAGATCACTCTGCCGTTTCCGAGTGTGGGCGCGACCGAGAATGTTATGCTCGCGGCGTGTACGGCAAACGGCACAACAACGCTCACCAACGCCGCTAAGGAGCCCGAAATCTGCGATTTGGCGGATTATCTGAACTGCTGCGGCGCGAATATAAGGGGCGCGGGCGAGAGCGTGATCGTAATTGACGGCGTTAAGCGGCTCAAAGGCTGCGCACACGCGCTTATTCCCGACAGGATCACTGCGGCGACTCTGATTTCCTGCGCCGCCGTGACAGGCTCCGAGATAACTCTCAAGGGAGTAGTGCACAGCCACCTGACAGCTGTTGTTTCGGCTTTTGAGGACGCGGGCTGTATCTTTTCGGCTCACGAGAACGAGCTTACCGTTACCGCTCCGGAGCGACTCTGCTCCATGAAAATAGTGCGAACAATGCCTTATCCGGGCTTCCCGACCGATGCGCAGGCTCCCTTGCTTGCGGCGGCTTCGGTTGCCGACGGAACAACGGTATTTATTGAGAATATATTTGAAAACCGCTACCGCCACACCGCAGGACTCGCGAGGATGGGAGCGGAAATAAAAACCGAGGGCAAGCTCGCCGTAGTTGAGGGCGTGCCCCGGCTGTACGGCGCCCCGGTTGAGGCGACCGACCTGCGCGGAGCTGCCGCGCTCGTCACCGCCGCTCTGTGCGCCGAGGGGAAAACCGAGCTTGAGGGAGTAAAATATCTTGAGCGCGGGTATGAAAGCTTTGAACAGGTGCTCAGCTCGCTGGGCGCCGATATTGCGAAAGTATAGATATTTTTTAATTGAATTATTACAGGGAACCTCTAAAAATTCCCTACAATGATTTAGAAGTTTAGACGCCGATATCACACCAAGGCGGCGGAAGTAAAACAAGGAGGAGCACTGTTGGATTCCAAGGAAAATAATCAGCAGACGAAGCCGCGGAGAAATCCGGAGCGGCAGACGCAAAAATCGAAAAAAACCGGAAAAGAACAGGGAAAACAGAATAAAAAAGCTTCCTCAAAATCCAAAAGGCCTACAGAGTCCAAGAGCAAAATCAAGGACGCGGTCAACAAGCTGCGGGAAAAGCAGCGCGCCGAGCGCAGAGAAAAGCTTTCGCGCGAGGAAAAGTACCGCAGAGAAGGCGAGAAAAAGATAAGAGATCTCAGACCGAAAGACCATGAGGAAGGCTATTA
>JBGUPW010000235.1:0-5619 GCA_045130495.1 Ruminococcus sp.
GAAGCCTCATTCCGCTACGCTCCATTCGGCTTCAAAATCTTTCCACATCTACACATCCATTATTTTGGGAGTTTTCCGACTGCACTTTTCTTGACATTTCCAATTATACCATAATTCTATCTTTTTTGCAACTATAACTATTCACAAAAAAGTGTGTTTTTTTGTGAATATAGCAAATGAATACTTTGGCTTTCGTGAGCTTTATAAGCAGCTCGTCAATGATGTCGGTTTACCTTCCCTGTGAAATAAGGTCATTCCTCAAATCAATCAGGCCGTTGATAATTGTCCGTCGTTCATCAGGCATTAGATACAAGTAATATTTTGGATTTCTCATAACATTACCTCCGTTCAATTTGATGATTTAATTATAATCGGAAGCACACACTAAATCGAATGTGTGGATTAAAAGCCAAAAAAACAAAAGCACCGCTTCGATTTCTCGAAACGGTGCTTTTGTAATGAGTATCAGATCATTACCTTAACGGCGAAACCGCCGCTGAAAAAGTAGGTGTTCATCCAATACTTGTTTGGTGGAGATAATCCGTTTACGGACGAACTCCCCATTGTTAAATACTTTATTAAAAGCCTGTATGAATAGGCTTTTTTCTTTTGTTACGAATATGTTTTGAAAGATATACTAAATATTGAATAGAGGTGTTTTATAAGATATTGATTGCCCTTACTGCGATCGCTGCTATTGCATAAACCAATATATAGAAGCAAATAGGATTACACCACAAAGGAAGCCTTATTCCAGTGACAAAGCAAACTGCACAACAGTTTCACAACTACGAAACACTGCCTGACACGCTCTTGGGGCGTGTCAGCGTGTTTCTGTTGTGAAGTTGTGCTTTGTCACTGGACGAATTTTAAAATAATACGTCTAAAAAGGGGAATTTTACAAGGAACAGTTCTATTGAACTGTGACTCTATACTGTTCCATTAAAATACTCTATAATGAAGAAAGGAGATGTATCTGTGCGAGGAGTGGTATTTGGAATGGATTATAGCAATATTAAGGGCGAGTACCTCAATGGTGTATATAGCGATTTAGCAAACCTTCTCGGTATAGAGGTTGTGTTAAAACTTCATAACGCCTACAGAGGTCAGCAAGTAACATTTCCTGTCCAACTGTTCAGCCGTGACTTTATTAAAAAGCAGATAGTAGAGGAATACAACGGCTATAATATAAAACAGCTTGCCACAAAGTACGGATACACGGAAAAGTGGATAAGAAATATATTAAAGGAACATATTGACGAGGATGATTGAAAGTATTACATCAGGAGGTTTATTAAATGTCGAAAAAAAGCAAAAGAAAAAAAGAATGTCTTCAAGCTATTGAGAATGAGATTTTCGATTTAATGGAACGTAGAAACCATCTTGAAACTTGGAATAATAATCAAGTAATTTTAATATACAATTATATGTCAGTTCATAGACCGAATAATAAGTGTAGCCGATACCAGCTTCTTTCATTGCTTTCTTTTGTTTGTCTGTCACCATTGCGTATGGATAGATCCCGAACATGAACGGGAAGAATGTGTATATAAAGCTCTTGATTGCTTCATCATCCATCTGCGGACAGTATTTGTTCAGCAGCTCGGCAACAAGCTCCATTGATCTGCCGTAAGCCTTTTTAAAGGATATAAGCAGTTCCGGGCGGCTGTTAGCTTCCATATCAAAGTTATTCATCGAAAGCAGCTTGAGAAGCTGAACGCGATCAGCTAACGATCGTGCCAGCTTTCCGGAGAGCTCTGCTCTTGCCAAGCTGTCGTTATCATTCAAGATTATTTCAAGCGCTTCGTTCCAGCGGTGATACTCACGCTCATATAACGCAAGGAAGATTTCTTCCTTTGTTTCAAAATAGTTGTAGATCGTCGGACGCGAGAAAGAGGTGATGTTTCCGATCTCCTTGATCGTGACGTCCTTGAAGCTCATTTTTTGATAGAGCGTTTCACAAGCGTTGATGATCTCCTCGCGCCTCTGCGAGATCAACTCAGGCGTTCCTTTTATCATAAATATCCCTTCTAAATATATATTGACACGATGTCAGTATAATTATTATACACCATTACTGACACCGTGTCAATAGCCTTTTTGAAAAAATTTTCTATAGATATCACAAAACGAATGATAAGAAAAAAGGGAGTATGGAAGAAAGCGAGAGCATTCCGATTACAGCATAAAATCGCCCGCCTGTTCACATAATGTGAGCAAGCGGGTTTTTTTGCTTTGAGCCATTATTATGGGTTTCCTTGCGTTAGCTAATCATAACGCTCGCCAAAATGCCTATCGCTTCACGAATGAGAATTAAGCCATTCGGTGACTATTGATTTGACACTTTCAGGATCGTTCTGCGCGTCGGTTCCGGCGATGGCGAGAACCTCTTTGACGGTTGCGTTTGGTGCGGCGGACTGGATTTTGCTCTGTGTTCCGGCGTTGCCTGAGCCTGCGTGCGTACAAAACGGTATGATTGTCTTTCCGCTGAAATCGTAGCTTTCGAGGAAAGTGTAGCAAATCATCGGCAGATCTCCCCACCAAATCGGGTAGCCAAGGTAGATGGTATCATATTGGTCGAAGTTCGCAATAGTGTCCTTGGTTTCGGGACGGGCATTATTGTTTTGCTCTTCCTTTGCAACGTCGGTCAGCTCCTTATAAGTCGTCGGATAGTTGTCCTCCTTGGGCAGTATCTCAAAACTGTCAGCGCCTGTTTGCTCAGCGATCATATCCGCAACGATAGCAGTGTTGCCCTTCTCTATCACACCGACTTCATATTGTTCCCCTGTGCGTGAAAAGAAAACAACAAGCGATTTGTTGTCAGTCGTAGTTTTACTGCTATCCGCTTTTGTCTCATTCGTTTGGAGTATAGATTTTTCGGCAGAAGTCGTACTCTCTGTCGTGTTATTATTTGTAGAACAACCCGCAAAAGCTAAAATGATCGACAAGACCATCAGTATAGAAATTACTCTTTTCAAAACAATCCTCCGTTACGCTTTTTCATATGCAGGACTCCAAACGGCAAATTGCTCCAGCTGTTCATCTGTGCGGTAATAGTATCGCTTGCCCTTGTCGAGCTTCGCAATTTCAGCCATCTCCTCGTCTGTCAGAGAGAAGTCTAAGATATCGAGATTATCCCTGATGTGATTTACATTTTTACTGCCGGGGATTACGGCAAAGCCCATTTGTGTATGCCAGCGCAGAATCACCTGAGCCGGTGATTTGCCGTACTTTTTGCCGAGTGCAGTAAAAACAGGCTCTTCCATAAGGCTCTTGTCGCCGTGTCCCAACGGATACCAACTCATCAAACGGATACCGTATTGATCAAGCGTGTTCCTAAGTTCCTTTTGAGTGAAATACGGATGCGCTTCCGCCTGAACAAACTGCGGTATGATCTCCCACTTGTTCTGCAATTCATCAATGTATTTACCCTCGAAGTTTGAAATGCCTATCGCTTTAGCCTTGCCTTCTTTATACGCCTTTTCAAGCTGACGGTAGCCTGCAAGCCAGTTGCCTGCCGGCTGATGGATATAAAGCAGGTCGACATATTCAACGCCTAAACGCGCTAAGGTTTCATTGACCGCATCCAGATTTTCGTACTCCGTCGGCCAGAGCTTTGTTGAAAGAAAAATATCCTCGCGTTTTACACCGCTGTCTTTCATACCGCGTCCGACAGCGCGCTCGTTCACATAAACATTAGCCGTGTCAATCAGCCGACAACCCATTTTCAGAGCTTCTCTGACGCTGTTTTCCGCATCGGAAGGAGCGAGCAAATAGGTTCCGATTCCCGTGACCGGGCATTTTTGTCCGTTGTTTAATGTTAAATAATTCATTATTATCCTCCTTAGTATGTTGAAGCCTTAGAGCTTGTCAATTCCCAATTTCCGTTTTCTTTTCGCAGTGTAAAATCTCCCTGCAAATGCCATAAATGCTTTGAGCCGCCGTATACAGCCGCCGTTACACGGCTTCTCCCGGTCATCACTGCCGTATCTCCGTTTATCAGGACATCTATCGCGTCGTGTCCGGACAGATTGTTACGTTCATTCCCAGCCACGCATTTCTTTTGATTAGTACTTTAGCATAGGTGTAAGTGATATGCCTGTCATACATGTCGTGATTTATGGCAGCGATTTTTAGTCCCAGAGCCGCCATTACGCCATCCTCAAACTCAATTCCTCCCGATGCAGAAAGAATTGCCGAATGGTTGATAAATACATTTTTTCCAAAGGTAACGCGGTTGCCAAAATCACAAATAAACGGAGCCAGAATTCTGACGTCGTCGAGCTTTCTGCCAAATAACTCTTCAAGATACTCCACATAAGACGGATCGTTGGGCAATACGGCGTTTGCTTTGGCGCATAGCGTTCTGGCGCGTATCATTTCATCAGCCGCTTCTTTGAAATACGGTTCGCGGTTATCGGTAGGTCCCCCCTGATCCATCAATTCATAAACATATCCGGCTTTGTAATCCATATCCATCACCTCTTACATCAGACCGTTGGCAACCAGCCAGCGATGTACGCTTTTTTTACAACCGTTGGCATTGCTTCCGGTTATCGGAAGTCCCTTCTTCACGTTTGCGCCCTTCGCCAGCTTTTCGATGTCACGCTCGCTTTTGCCCATACCGCTGCCTTCGTTGGTGCAAAGCGGAAGAATCGTTTTTCCGCTGAAATCATAGCGCTCCAAAAAGGTAAAAACAGCCATCGGCATCGTACCCCAGTAATTGGGATAGGCGAGAATGATCGTATCATAACTGTCAAGGGTATCGGGATAAGCCTTCAACTCCGGACGTGCGTTATTGCGCAGATCCTTCTTTGCCTCATCAATGCAGGTCATATAGACGGGTGAGTACGGCTCATTCATCTCGATTTTGAAGCTGTCGGCATCCATCATTTCTTTGATGATATCGCATACGATCTCGGTGTTGCCGACCTTCACATAACGCATTGCTCCGCCAAAGTAGTTTTCATCCGCTCTCGAAAAGAAAGCGATCAATATTTTTGCCATAATAATGTCCTCCGTTCATTTTTTCTGTTTAAATTATAGCACCAGACTATTGCAAAGTCCAATCGAAATAGTGTATAATTGATTTAATTATTAAATAGCATAGCGAGGTTGCTATATGACAACAAAGCAAGTTGATTATTGTATTGAATTGGCGCGGACGCTTAATTTCAGCCGCGCGGCCGAGAATCTGTTTGTCAGCCAACCGACCTTTTCATATCAAATCAGGCTGTTGGAGGAAGAGGTCGGCTTCACGATCTTTGAGCGCAGCGGCAAAGGAGCTGTGCTTACACCTGCCGGGACACAATTTGTCGGGTTCCTTGCCAATATGCGTGAAGAATTGAAGCGATTGATCGAGCAGGGACAGAATTTCAGCGCTCAATATAAAGATGATATTTCCATCTGTATGATGGTCAGACAGGCGGTTTATTTTCTGCCGGAAGCAATGCGTCAGTTTGCTCGGATTCATCCCGATGTGCTGATCACACCTCAATTCCGTTATGAAAACGGAATGGAAGGCTTTTTAGAAAACGAGTCGGATATTGTATTTGCCCTCAAAGAACAGACTAAACAGATACCGAATATCAAAATACACGAACTGTTTGAAAGCGGGAT
>JBGUPW010000236.1:0-5019 GCA_045130495.1 Ruminococcus sp.
AGCCGGTATGCCTACGCGCTATTCTTTATTGCGTGAAGCGATTGATACGGCGATTGAGCATAGCGGCAGCTTAAAGGAGTTTGAAAAAAATCTCCAAAAGCTCGGCTATCAATATCAGCTCAGCGAAAGCCGTAAGTATTGGACGGTTACGCCTGTCGGAAGAAAAAAGCCTATCCGACTTATCAATCTCGGCGAGAACTATTCCAATGCAGCTATCCGTCAAAGACTTTTTGAAAATAGCAGCCGCCTTGACTTGAAACCGTTTCATCCGCAGACGGTCGTCATTCGTCAGTATCACTTGCCTACACGGGAGGATAGGATCAAAAAGCGCGGCGGTTTATATGGTATGTATCTATACTACTGTTACCGCCTCGGTTATTTGCCAAAATACAAGATAAAACAGAATACAGCTCGGCTTCACTATCTTCTGCGAGAGGATTTAATGAAGCTGGATAAGCTGACCGCTGAAACAACGCTGCTTGGCAGAGAGAACATTCAATCTGTTGAGCAGCTTGTTATATATAAAGGTTCAGTCGAGAACGAAATAAAAACCTTGACCGAGGATAGAGCGCAGCTTTATAGGCAACGGAGGATGAAGGCTTTTGAAGCTGAGCGTCCCGAAATCAAGGCAAAGATTTCTTCTCTTACTGATAAATTATGGAAGCTCCGCAAGGAGCTTCGCCTGTGCGATGACGTTCTGGAAAGGTCGGATGAAATCCGGCATAACCTTGAACAAGTCGTTGCAGAGGAAGAAAAAACCAAAGGAAAGGAGGCGCGCAATTATGACCAATGGCGGTGATGCTGCCGAACAGGTGGTCAGACTATCGCTCGAAGGCTTTGAGGTTGCGGCGAAGCTGTCCGGCTCGGCGGCAAAAGAAATCGCGTTGTTACTCATTTCTGTCTTGAAGCAGGAGCACAAAACCAAAGGCAAGGCTCGACTTACCAATATGATCAAGTCCGGCAAGGAGCTAAAGGTTTTCTCTATTCCGCAAAAGGACTTGAAAAAGTTTGTGCAGCAGGCTAAACGGTACGGCGTTCTTTACAATGTTCTCAGGGATAGGAACAGCAAGTCCGATAATTCCCCTGTGGATATTATCGCCCGTGCCGAGGACGCATCCAAAATCCAGCGTATCGTTGACCGCTTTGAGCTTGGTAAGGTGGATAAGGCATCTATTGTATCTGAGGCAGAGAAGGATATAGCCGACAGAAAAGAAGCCGAGATTGAACGCCCCGTCAAGACAAAGGGACAGCTTATCGTTGAAGAAACCGTTGGGAAAAAGAACAAAGAAACACGCAGCCATTCAAACCCCAATGCAGCCAAAACGGACAAAAGCCCTCCGTCAAGGCGTTCCTCAGATCGGAAATCAACGCGCTCTGATAAGGGTAAAGCAAAACAGCCTGATAAGCCTTCCGTTCGGGAGGAACTTGAACGTATAAAGGCTCAGTCGGACAAGAGCAAAGGAGCAGAGCGCTCGGTTCCCGAAAAGAAAGCGGAGAAAAAAACTCCGGCAAAAAACGGTCAGACTAAGCATAAACAGCCTAAACCGAAAAAGAAAAAAACAAAGGAGAGATAATTCCTTATGACAAAGGATTTTATTGCCAAAAGAAATAATCGTCAGCAGAACACCCGGCGCGAGCAGCTCAGTCCGCAAGAATGGGCGGAGAAAAAACAGCTCGAAAAAGAATCTGTTTATCAGTTGATTGACAGCACAGCCGAGGAGATTTCCGAGAATCCCGACAAGCTCAAGGCGTTCCTCGATGTGCAGGCGCGTATGGACAAGTATTCGTCCGCTAACGCCCTGCTAATTTACAGCCAGCTTCCCGAAGCAACACGGCTCAAGGATTTTGCAGGCTGGGGCGAGGACAATGTCCGCGTGAAGAAAGGCGCAAAGAGCATTTCCATTCTGGAGCCTGTGGAGTACACCAAAAGCGACGGCTCACAGGGTATCTCCTATAATGTGAAGAAAATGTTTGATGTGTCGCAGACCAACGGCAAAAAGCAGCCTGCGCCTACACTCAACCGTGACACGGATGATATTATCGCCGTGATGGTTGATACCTCGCCCGTCAATGTTGAGTTGATCGACGAAATGCCGCAGCCGGGCATGGGCGCGTTCTACAAGAACGAGGATCAAACCCTCTATATCCAGCGCGGCTTTGATGACAGCGTTAAGTTGGTACAAAACATTGCACAGGAGCTTGCGTTTGCTCAGCTTTCCATTCAGAGCGACAGCTACAGTCGCAGAGATATGGGATTCAAGGCTGTCTGTGTCGGTTATATGGTATGCAAGAAGCTCGGTGTTGAAACCAAGAGCTTTGCGGTCAACCGTATTCCCGCCGACTGGAAGGATATGGACGCGAAAGCTGTCCGTTCCGAATTGTCACAGATGCGTTCCGCTTTGGGCGAGATCGCTACCCGCGTTTCCGATGAGCTTTATCGTCAGAAGCAGGAGCGCACAAAAGACCGCGAGAGATAATCGGAGGTGCTTTCCGTGAAAGAGCCTCATTATCATCTCTACCTCGACGATGACGAGCATAGTATCATCATTCGTTCTCTGAATACGCTGAAAACGGAGCTGATAGAGAACGGCATCACCACCGACGCGGTGGACGATCTGATTGTAAAGGTCGGTCACGCGCCGCAGAAAAAGCTCAAGGTAGTTGAAAAGAGCGTAGATGATGCGAGGTAACGATAAAAAGACCGTTCTGATTTTATCGGTAATAGGTATCGTCCCTGTTGTTTGGATTGCGCTGTGTGTCGCGCCTTTCGCAAAGGGCGGACTTGTAGAGATGTTATCCTCTTTATCGAAAGCCTTTGAGAATCCGTTGAATATCAAGTTTTGTGAGGACAGCCTAAAAACTGTCCTCATTTTTCTTGCCGCCTATTTTGTGGGTATCGGTATCTATCTTTCAACACGGAGGAACTATCGCCGCGGCGAAGAACACGGCTCCGCTAAATGGGGCGAAGCCGAGAAGATCAACAAGAAGTACCGTCAGCGAAACGACTTCAAGAATAAGCTGATGACGCAGAATGTTCGGATCGGACTAAACGCCAAGAAGCACAGACGTAATCTTAACACACTTGTATGCGGCGGCTCCGGCGCGGGCAAAACGCGGTTTTACTGCAAGCCCAATCTGATGCAATGCAATACGTCTTTCGTTATCCTCGATCCTAAAGGAGAGATTTTGAGAGATACAGGCAATTTGCTTGAAGCAGAGGGCTATGAAATCCGAGTGCTTGACTTGCTCAATATGGAGCGCAGTCATTGCTACAATCCGTTCGTGTATATCCAGAACGATAACGATATTCAAAAGCTGGTCACTAACCTTTTCAAAGCCACTACACCGAAAGGCTCGCAGAGCAATGATCCCTTTTGGGACACTTCCGCTTCAATGCTGTTGACCGCCTTGATGTGTTATCTTCATCACGAAGCGCCTGTTGAGGAGCAAAACTTCCCGATGGTGATGGAAATGCTCCGAGCAGGAGCGATTGAGGATGAGGACAGCAACGATGACACGCCGCTGGATATTCTATTCCATCGGCTTGAATGTCGCAATCCCGAACACATCGCGGTTAAGTATTACAAAGGCTATCACTCAGGCTCGGCTAAAACGCTGAAATCTATTCAGATCACGCTGATAGCAAGGCTTGAAAAATTCAACCTTGACAGCGTCGCCGCGCTGACTGCGACAGATGAAATGGATTTATCGCTGTTAGGCAAGAAAAAGACTGCTTTATTTGCGCTTATTCCCGACAACGATTCAAGTTTTAATTTCTTGGTATCCATTCTCTATACGCAGTTGTTTCAACAGCTTTTTCACGACGCGGACTTTGTTTATAAGGGAACCTTGCCCGTACCCGTCCATTTTCTGATGGACGAATTTGCCAATGTTTCACTGCCCGATGATTTTGACAAAGACCTTGCGACAATGCGCTCGCGCGGCGTATCGGTCAGTATCATTTTGCAGAACTTGGCACAGCTCAAAGCGTTGTTTGAAAAGCAATGGGAAAGTATTGTCGGTAACTGCGATGAATTTCTCTATCTCGGCGGCAACGAACAGAGTACGCATAAGTATGTTTCGGAGCTACTCGGAAAAGAAACTATCGACACCAACACTTACGGCAAGAGTACCGGACACAGCGGTAACTATTCAACGAATTATCAGATTGTCGGCAGAGAACTGATGACGCCCGATGAAGTCAGACTGCTTGATAACGACTATGCAATCCTCTTTATCAGAGGTGAACGTCCTGTAAAGGACTTGAAATACGATATATTGAAGCATCCCAATGTTGACCTGACAGCCGACGGCAGCGGAGGATTCTACCGTCACGGCGAGGTTAAAGATGATGTCGCATCTATTCAGCTTGAGAGCTTTGATGTATCTTGGCTTGAAAAATCAGAATCATTTGAAACAAGCTATGAACTCAAATCAAGCGAGGAGCTTGAAGAAGAATTATTAAATGAACAGGAGTAATTAACAATGAGATTTTCTAAAAAGAATTCTAACCGTCTGCCGATGAAGGGCAAGGTCAAAACGGGCTTTCGTGTCTACTGCGCTGTTGTGATTGCTGTAATGCTTGCCGTGTGCTGCTTTTCCATAACCGCGTTCGCGGCTGGCGATGCACTATCAGCAATCAACAACCTCTCTACCTTTATCTTCGGACTTATCCGCGCGATTGGTCTGATCCTGACCGGCTTTGGTATCGTACAGATCGGTCTTTCACTTAAATCACACGATCCGTCGCAGAGAGCTAACGGCTTTTTAACCCTTGCAGGCGGCGTTATCATCACCTTCGCAAAGGAAATCCTCAATCTCATTATCGGCTCTTAACCGGACAAGAGGTATGGCTGCTTCGGCGGCCATACCTCAAAAAAATAAGGAGGTGCTTCAATGTCCGATAATTGGGTTGTTGGCAATTTGCAAAACGCGCTCGACACTTGGAACGCGAAAGTTACCGAACTATGGTCGCTCATACTGACCGATCCAAAGAACTTCAAAGGCGGCGGAATTTGG
>JBGUPW010000237.1:0-9497 GCA_045130495.1 Ruminococcus sp.
AGAATCAAAAACGGATACACACAGGAGCAGATCGCTTTTATTCTCCACACCCGTCAGGAGCAATACAGCAAATACGAAAGCGGAAAGCGCGAGCTGCCGATAAAGCATTTGATAGCCTTATGCTGCCTGTACCGCGTTTCCGCCGACTATATTCTTGATATTGAAAAGTTTGTCAAGTGATGGTTATCTTGGTTGCCCTCTCCCCTACCCCGTGCGTCGTCAGGTTCATATCTTTGCTGATGCCTGTTTACAGACGCGCAAAAACCGACTCGATCTCAATTTAGAGCCGAGTCGGTTTTTGAATTTTTATTTATGTCTTTTATATTACGCCGTTGATGAATTGTTTCCTAAGTACAGGGGTTACAGGCGCTTACTTGAAAATTCGCAGGATGTCGTCCTTGTTTTGCATAACGCAGTCGTAGCCCTCCTGAATTGTCAGGTCAAAATTTTCCATTGAGAAAATCGCGGTATTGCTGTTTTTGATCTCCACACAATAATCCGCAAGCTTCTTGGATTCGCGCGTGCTGTTTATCGAATACAGATCGAGCGCGCGCCAAACGACCTTCATCATACCTTCAAGACCCGTTTCGGGAACATATTCCATAATATCAAAGCCAATGGAAAGAACCTTGCCAACGCCCATATCGCGCAGGATCTTAACAGGCAGATTGTCCTTGGAGCCGCCGTCGATAAAGTTGTACTGCATATAGTTGCAGGTGGTGTAAATTGCGGGGAACGTCATGCTGGCGCGAATCGCAAGTTCAAGCGGAGCACCGTGAATATAGTGAATGTGGTCGTTTTGAAGCCCCTCGTCAAGAGTTGTGAAAATACACTCGTCGGTGGTGTATGTATCGTTTGTGCAAATGGACAGGTTGATCGGAAGATCCTGAAAACCGGTGATCCCTTTTTCATCCATAGCTCTTTTAAAAACATTGGAAATTATCGCGCCGTCCTTCAGTCCGTCCTTGTCGGTGTTTTTCTTGAATTTGAGCCCCGCAAGCTGTGCCACGATCGGGACAGGTCTGAAATCAGCCAAGCTTTCCCAGTAGCGCTCCGCAAAGCTTTTCATATATTCATAGTCGCCGCCCATAGCCACAAGCGACGCCATTGCAGCGCCCGAGCTTGTTCCCGAAACATACTCGGGAAACAGCCCCAGCTCGTGAAGCGCCTTGACCGCACCTATATGAGCTATACCCTGCAAGCCTCCGCCCGAGAACACAACGCCGAAAGCGTCTTTTCTTTTTTCCTTATCAAACTTTCCCATGATTTCACCTTTTATTTATAAAATCTGTAAACGTCGCAGTATGATTCGGTTTCAACAAAATAGTCGTACCAATTGTAAAATTCATTAAACTGCCTGTCCTTTTGGATCAGCTCATAATTTTTCAGGTCGGTTTCCGAGGTTATTTTATTGATGACCTTATCGCTGTCGGCAAGACGCGAAATGTAAACCGTCACCTCGTCAAGCCCCCTGAGTTTTTCGTCGTTTACCATAATGTCAAGGCTGTCGCTTTCCTTTCGTTCAACGCTTCCGTTGTTCATAAAGCTCTGCGCAAGTGAGCTGACCTTTCCGTTGGTGATAACGCCGCGCTCCTGAGCGAACTCGTCGAGCTCGTCATAGAGAGTTGTTGACATATCGGTTGTTTTGGCTATCATCGCGCTGTCGTAGTTCATAAGCTTGTCAATGCACTTGTTCCACTCCATCATCGCCGTGCCGACAAATACGCAGTTGTCGGTTTTGGTATCGTAAAGATTTGTTTCGCCGTAGATATAGTAAGGCTTGACAAAAGCGAAAGCCAACGCACTCGCCGCCACGATTCCCGCAGGAACCGCAAGATTGAGCTTTTTGTTTTTGAAAATGCCGAATGCTCTGATAAATCCAAAGCTGAACACAAGCGACAGCAGCGGCAAAGACGCCATCACATAGCGGTCGCTGTTGAAGGGTGATACAAGCGAAATGCCGATAAAATAAAACACACCTGGAACTATTATAAACCACGCCTTGCGCGGCAGCTTTTTCTTTTTGAATACTCTGAGATAAATAAACGAACCGATCAGGCAAGCGGTGCAAAGGATAAGCAGCCAAATCTGATTAAGGAACATATCCTTGGCTAAAATTTGCACATAACAGAACACTTTATAAATAAAGTATGTGACTATTGTTATCATGTCGATATCGAGCTTCAGAGAACCGAAGCCCCTGTTGCCGCCGAGAACGTTTGTGATTATGTAGGGATAAATCGCGAGCGCAGCTCCCGCCCCGATGATCGCGGTGATGATGTAGAAAATCAAATCCTTATAGCATTTCTCTTTGATTTTGAAAATCAGGAACACCAAGCCTATCAAGCCCGCGCAGAGAATAAAATAATACTGCGTAAGGGTTCCGAGTGTTACCGTGAAGAACATCAGCAGGCAGTCAATAAAGCCCACGCTGTTCTTTTTGTCGTACATACGCAGGGTAAGATACAGGAACGCAAGTACCCAGAAGGTGAGCGACGCGTACATACGCAGATAAATAGTGGTGGTGATACAGGCTATGCTGAACGCGTAGCCGCCCGTACCTATCAATGCGTATAGGTTGTTGCCCGTGACGCGTTTTCCGATTTTATACAGCAAAATCAGGGAGCCTGTCATCATAATGACGTTTATTGAAAACGCAAGCCAACGGCTGAACACTCCGGGGAAAAACGAGCAAACGGTGTGAACAAGCGCGTAATAGAGCGGCGGATGAGAGGCGTCTGTGACCTGATTATCGTATACGTTTTTGTAGTCAAAGCGGTGCTCGCCGGCGGTAAGATACTCATTATAATCCTGCGGACTGTTCCACTCTCCGTCTACTCCGAGCTGTTTTGATGAATTGGCGAGATTATAGGTGAGCAGCTCGTCCTCGTGATAACCCTGTTTTACCGCCATAAAAATAAAGCTTATCGCAAGGCTGACTAAAATAATCGCCGCCAGCGTGATCCGCGACGCTTTGTTGCCAAGTTTCATTTTATCCATCCTTTTCGGAAATTTTTGCACCCAAAGTCGTTTTATCCGCCTTTGGGCGTCCGTGGGCGATTCAGCCGCCTTTTTGAAAAATCTGTTTATCGTTCATCAAGGCGGGATAAATAATACTATTTTCAACTATTTTCAATTAAAACGCGTTAAAATTGAACGCGTTAAAAAGATGTTAGCGGAATTTTCCGCAACAGATGTCAAAAGGTTTTTTTTGAAGATAGTATAAGCAGCAATTCAATTACAGCTTGTGTCCGCATTCGATGCAGAACAAAACCTCGGGATCTGAGGTGGTAAAGCCGCAGCGCGGACATCTCTTTTTGTGAGAAGGCTTGGCAGCGGATGAACCCCCTTCAAGGCGCGTGCCGCAGCTGTTGCAAAAAATAGCCTCGGGGTCGGTTACGCGGTAGCCGCACTCAACACAGAAGCGAACATTGTTTTGCTGAGGCTCTTTCTCTGCTTTTTCGGCGGGCTTTTTATCTCTCTCAATAAGATTTCCGCATTCAACACAGAATAAGCAGTCATCGTCGATTTCCGCTCCGCAGTGATTGCAGATGATCTTTCCTACTGCGGGAGACGGCTCGAAATCAGGAATGATATCCGGTTCGTTTACAGGCAGTTGTACCTCATCCGGCTCAGGCTCACTGACGGGAGCTTTTTCAAAATGAAGATCTTCAAAGTCCTCTTCCCTGTCAATTTCCGTATCAGTGAAACCGTTAACGGCAGGTTCCTCGGGAACAGATTCTTCGTGAGCAGGCTCTTCAATAACGGGTTCCTCGGAAACAGGCTCCTCTTTAACAGGTTCTTCAGCCGCAGGCTCTTCCTTTACGGGCTCGACCGGCTTTTCCTCAACAACTCTTATACCGCAGAAGTTGCAGAAAATTGATTTGTAATAAATCTGTTCTCCGCAGCGCGGACAGAGCATAAGTCCGTTTGCCAGCAAAACCTCGGCTTTATGGTCAGCCATTGCTTTTTCGCATTTCTTTACGGAATCAAACAAATCGGCAAACTCGGGCTCCGCGTCATTTTTGTGGGCGGCATAGTATTGACGACCGATCTCGGTATAGCAATCCTCAATCTTCTGCTGTTCTCCGCTCAAAAAATTTTCATCATATAGCACGATAATACACGCTCCTTTTTGTATAAAATTATATATTTTTACATTTTCATTATATAATACACAACCCACTATGTCAATCCTTTTTTGCATATAGTAACGCGGAAGAATACTCTGTTCTAACTATAGTTCTCTTTTCATCTCACCGACTCATTTAACGAACCGCCGATTGATCAACGCATAACGGCTGTCTGCGCCACTCGCTTGCAGCTTTTCCGTCAGGCTGCCCGAAAAATCTGACAGCGCGATTTACGCACCGAATCAATCATTGATAACTTAAATATTTAAAGAATTTTAATTTTTTGCTTTATTTTTTTTAAATTATCTGCTATAATAAGTCTGCGATTACATATCCGTTGGAATGGTATGCGTAAAAAAAGAAAAGATTTTGAAAAGGAAGTGGCTTTATGTCATCAAAAAAACACATCATTAACGGCACGCTTGCGGCGATAATCGCGGCGGCTGTACTCGCTGCGGGCGCTATGGCTGGCTGCGGCGGAAAAAATGAATCAAAAAGCGCCACGCCCGACACCGTGGTGGAAACTCAGGTCGTTACCGAAATTGTAGACGGCGTATACGTTGACGAGAACGGCAACGCTATTACCGATCCGAGCGGCAACCCGATCAAGGCTACAGAAGCAACAACAAAGGCAAAGGAGGATTCCAAAACCTCAAAATCCGACAGCAAGCAGCAGAGCAGCTCCTCAGGCTCGGCTTCAAGCAAAACCGAAAGCAAGAGCAGCTCATCAAAGGCAGCATCGGATAAATCTCAAAGCTCAAAAAGCGAACAGAGCTCCGCAGCTTCGCAAAGCTCAGGCAGCAGCAAGACCGACAGCGGTTCTCGAAAGCAAACTCCGTCCGGTGCTTCCGACACCAAAACAAAACAGGAGACAAAGAAGGATGACAGCGCTAAGGATCTGAAAATTGCCGGAAAGAGCTATAAGGTCGGCGACAAAGTTACCTGCACCTATTACCTCACCGTACCCAACCAGATGCTCAACTTCCAGGGACGCGTTCAGTATGACACCTCTATGCTGAAAAAGACCAACGCTTATCTGGTTGCCCCCGCAAGCTACAACTCGCTTGTAAACCCCAAGCTTGACGGACGTGTTGTATTCAACGGCTCCGACCTCAGCGGCTATGACTTCAAATCCCCCGGCTACGAGTTCCTTGTTGTTGAGTACGAGGCTCTTAAAACAGGCACTACAGAGCCGTCCATCACCTTTGAGGTTCTGACCGACACAAATGACAAGGCATATGCAGGCAGCGACGGAGCTTTGACGAACGGCGCAAAGGTTTCAGAGGTATATTCATAATATCCACAGCTAATATCCAAAGCATTTTTCGGCGGCGCAAATCGCGCCGCCTTTTGTATTGCTTTCATTTATCTTACTTTAAACTGTACTCTTTGTTTTTGATAAAACTGTCTATTTCTTTATGCACAGTGATATGATAAAATTCAACTATGATTTCAGGGAATTGTAAAGGTTCCCTTCATTACGGGAGGGACAGCATGACTAAAAAAGCGGCGGTAATCAGCGATTTATCAACGTTCGGCAGGTGTTCGCTTGCCGTGTCCATACCGATTTTGTCTGTCATGGGGATTCAGGCTTGCCCCTTCCCCACTGCGGTTCTGAGCGCGCAGTCGGAGTTTCCTGTTTTTTACAAAAAAGATTTGACGGATATCATGCCCGAATTCCGTGCGGCATGGGCGGCAAACAACGAAAGGTTCGACGGAATCTGCACGGGCTACTTCTCAAGCGGCAGACAAACAGATGAAGCTCTTGAGGTCATTCGCACATTTAAAAAGGATGAATCGGTCGTTCTCGTTGACCCTGTTATGGGCGATAACGGCAGCCTTTATCCGGGCTATGACAGCGAAGCGCGGGAAAAAATGATGCTTCTTGCAGACGCCGCGACCGTCATCACCCCAAACCTTACCGAGCTTTGTATTTTGACAGGAGCCGATTACGAAGAAATTACGCGCCATGAAAGAGAATCGGATTATGCCGAAAGGATCGCCTCGCTCGCTTCTCCCCTTTCCGAAAAGCGCGGCGTTGTAATAACGGGGATTAACAGCGGCGAAAAAATCCTTAACCTCGCGGTTTACCGTGACCGTTGTACTGTTATCGGCGCAAAACGCGTGGGCGGAAGCTTTTCCGGCACGGGAGATATTTTTTCCTCGGTCGTATTCGGCTGTCTGCTGAACGGCAAAGACTTGATCAAGGCGGCTCAGACCGCCGCGGACTTTGTTGAATTATCTGTTTCAGGCACGGTCAACGAACCCCATGATCCGCTGTACGGCGTCAACTTTGAAAAATATTTAAAAAACTTATCGGAGGTAATGTAATATGCAAACTCTAAAAACCGCAGACAAAAAACGCTTAAATACAAAAATGCTTGCGCTCGGAGCCGTTTTTGCCGCGCTTATCACTGTGGCAACAGCGTTTATCCGCATTCCCGCGCCGCTCGGTTACGCTCATGCGGGTGATTCAATGGTTTTCTTAACCGCGTCTGTTCTTCCCGCTCCCCTCAGCTTTATTGCGGCAGCGATAGGAGGCGCTCTCGCCGACCTGCTCTCGGGAGCGGCTGTGTGGGCGATCCCGACCGCTATAATAAAGGCTTTGAATGTTCTGCCCTTCTTTATTGTAAGAAAAATTCTTTCAAAGAAAAATAAAGACGGCAAAATCCTTCATATCTCAGTTGTGATCTCCCTTATTATTTCCTCGGCAATAACCGTCGCGGGTTACTTTGCCGCCGAATGCGTGCTCTACGATTTCAGCGCTGCAGCGGCGGAGATCCCTTTCAACATCATGCAGTCCGTTATAGGCGCGGTGTTGTTTACGGCGCTGGGTCTCGCGCTTGACGCCGTAAGGTTCAAGCAGTTGATCAGTGCTTCCTAAAATAAATCTGTCAAATAAAATTTTATACTCCGTCATCTTTTTTCGGAGATATCAATTTAACGAGGTGCTCCATGACTTCGCTTACCAAGGATGCAATAAAACAATCCTTTTTAAAGCTGCTCAACAGCAAACCGATAGACAAAATCACCGTAAAGGAGATCGTAGAGGACTGCGGGATTAACCGCAATTCCTTTTACTATCATTTTGCCGATATACCTTCCCTTATGGAAGAGATCTTTATCGATCAGGCTGATGAATTTGTCAGCCGCAGCTTTTCTCCCGAGAATTTATATGACAGCATTATGGCGGCGATCGCGTTCTCGCTCGAAAACAAAACCGCGATCTTACACGTATTCAACTCACCTAACCGTCAGTTTTATGACCGTTATCTGAACCGCGTGGCACGCCGAACCGTGATTGGATTTTTAGACAATTACACAAAGGGACTAAAGAAAATAAACGAAGAAGACCGCGAAGCAATTGTGATGTATTACAAGAGCCTGTTAATTGGCTTTGTGTTCGACTGGATCAACGATGGTGTTCAATACGATATCACTCTGAAAATCAAGCGTATCTGCGAGCTGTTTGAGGGAACACTTGAGCTTGCTATCGAAAGATGCACGGAATAACAGCGCAGCCGGGAGCCTTTACCCTACATTTTGAAAATTTTATTCTTTAATTCTGTCAATATCATCCGTAAACATCGGTAAAGAAATATTTCCGATAAAGAAAAATAAGCAAATTATCGCCAAGTCGGGTTTGTCCGGCTTGGCGTTATTTGTTTAGGTATTCCCTTTAGACAAAACAGTAAAAATGTCTGAAAAAACGTCAAATGCATTTCTTTGTCTGTTTATAAGGAAACATATTATTAATATAATTAATTATTAGACAAAGATAAGGGAACCTCTAACAATTCCCTACCGCGCATAAGCACGGAATCTTCACGGCATAATCCAGCCAAAACTCCTTGAAATACGTCAGTATTCCTGTGGAGCTTTGACAACATTCTGTCATAAATCTTCCGCACTTCTGCACAACATTGAATTATTAGAGATTTCCAAAAAAGACAAGGAGTGATTCTGAGAATGAAGCTTGGAAAAGCGGTTGTAAAATCCCGCGTTGTCATTCTGATAGTTGCCGCTGCATTGATGATACCCTCGGTTATCGGAATGATCTGCACGAGGGTCAATTACGATTTGCTCAACTATCTGCCCGAAAATCTTGATACCGTCAAGGGTCAGCGTTATATGCTTGAAGATTTTGGCAAGGGCGCATTTTCGTTCTTGATTTTTGAGAATGCCGACGAAAAAACCATGCGGGAAGCGTCGGAGAAGATCAAGCAGGTCGATCACGTCGCCACCGTTCTGAATTTCAGCGATATTGCCGACGGCGCGATCCCGGAGGAGCTGCTGCCCGATAAGATTTATAACGCGTTAAACGCGGGCGAGGATTCGCTTATGGCGGTTTTCTTCGACTCGTCAAGCTCATCGGACGAAACCATAACAGCTATTACGGAAATCCGCAGGATATGCGACGGGCAATGTCTGGTTTCGGGTATTTCCGCTATGGTCACCGATTTGCGTGATCTGTGCGAGAGAGAAGAAGCGGTATATGTCGGCGTTGCGGTAGTGCTTGCAGTTGTCGCGATGATGCTTTTTTTGGACAATTGGATCATCCCGTTTGTGTTTTTGGCGAGCATCGGAATGGCAATAATGATGAATCTCGGCTCCAACTTTTTCCTGGGAGAGATTTCCTACATCACAAAAGCACTTTCGGCGGTTTTGCAGTTAGCGGTCACTATGGACTATTCGATCTTCCTGTGGAGCAGCTACAATGAGCAAAAATGCAAGTGCTCGGATAACAAGGAAGCGATGGCAACTGCAATACATGAAACCGTCACCGCAGTTCTGGGCAGCTCAATAACCACCGTCGCAGGTTTTATTGCGCTGTGCTTTATGACATTTACACTCGGCAGAGATTTGGGTATTGTCATGGCAAAGGGCGTGCTTATCGGTGTGTTGGGCTGCGTCACGATTTTGCCGTCAATGATTCTGGTGCTCGACAAGCCGCTTACAAAAACCATGCATAAATCTCTGATACCGAAAACAAAAAGTATCGCTGCAGGGCTTGTTAAAATATTCCCCGTGTTCCTGATTCTGTTTGGTGCGCTTGTCATTCCCGCTTTTTACGGCTACAGCAAAACCAACAGCGAGGTTTATTACGACATTTCAAAAAGTCTGCCAAAAGATATGGCGAACGTCGTCGCGAATACAAAGCTCAAGGAAGAATTCGGAATGAGCAACACGCATATGGTGCTGGTTGATTCAAGCTTGGACTCAAAGGAACGCCGCGAGATGAACGAGGAGTTCAAAAACACGGACGGAATAAAGTTTACGCTCGGTCTTGACAGTATAGTAGGAAGCATGGTGCCCGAGGAAATTCTTCCCGATTCCGTTAAAAGCATCTTTAAAAGCGACCGC
>JBGUPW010000238.1:0-12098 GCA_045130495.1 Ruminococcus sp.
GAATTGGTTCAGCAAACTCAATTCTACTACAGAATCGTCGCTATGGATACTTTTTTATTGTTTCAACTTCATTTTACAATGCGCCATTTGTTTTATTCTTTATCCGAAGCGGTGATCTTCATATGATTTAGCGCGAATTCAAGACTCATGGACATGATCTCGTTTCGCGTTCTTCCGCTGACCTCCGCCGCCTTGTCGATGTCCGACAGCATATCCTTGGGTATACGCATGGAAACTACCATCGTTTCACCTACATACTTTTTTTGCCGTATTAAGAAAACAGGTTCATCCATCAATCACCACTCCCTACGTTGCTGCTTTTATTGTATTACAAATGTATTCGATTATCAAGACAAAATTCGTCATTTTTTACACTTTTTTGAAAAAAATTATCATACTTACCAGTCTTGTGGACAAAAACCGATTCTTGCCCTCGCGGAAATAACGGAAAACTCGAAAGCGTAACAATCAAGCACACATAATTACGCATAAAATATACCGACGAAGCCCAATTAATCAGAACTTCGTCGGTCTTTTTGAATATTATTGTAGCATACCGAAATGCTCCAGTGCAGCGCGGATTGCAGCTTCCTTATCTTTCGGGCATTGCGGGACGTGAGGATTCTCTTTGCGGGAATGATTGTAATTCTCTCGCTCGATGATACCGCACTGTCGTTTGACCTGTGAGATATATAACGTTGGAACCTTGAAGCCGTATTCCTTTAGCACATAATCCTTGATTTCCTGATAAGTCGCCTTTGACTCCGCGGAGGTGATATCCAGCTCGTCCAAATCCAATTCGACCTCTATTTTGTCGTCAGGAATTTTTCTGGACAAAAGAACAACCGTCTCAACATGTTTCGTATGCGGGAACATATCTACCGGTTGGATTTTCTTGACCTTATATTTGCTGTGCTTTATCAGGTACTCCAAATCCCGTGCGAGGGTTTCGGGGTTGCAGCTCACATATACAACGGTTTTCGGGTTCATTTTTATCAGAGAGTCAAGGAACTTTTCCGAGCTGCCTGCTCTGGGCGGATCCATGAAAACCACGTCGGGCTTTTCTTTTTCGTCCGCCGCTGCCTGCATGAAATCTCCCGCGTCGCCCTTGAAAAAGCGAATGTTTTTCAGAGCGTTAGCCTTGGCGTTTTGTATCGCGTCGCGGACAGCATCTCCGTTCAGCTCAACGCCCAAAACCTGACCCGCGCCATGCTTGGCGGCAATTATTCCGATAGTGCCTATGCCGCAGTAGGCGTCAAGGACAGTTTCGTTTCCCTTTAAATCGGCGAACTCGATCGCCTTGCCGTAAAGCACTTCGGTTTGTACGGGGTTGATTTGGTAAAAGCTTTTCGGTGATATCCTGAAACGGCAGCCGCAGAGCATATCCTCGATATATCCCTTGCCGTACAGCACATTTTGCCGCTCGCCGAGCACAAGGTTTGTGTTGTACGGATTAATGTTTTGTATTACTGTGGTGATTTCGGGGAACTGTTTGCGCAAAGCCTTTACAAAGTTGTTTTTGGACGGAAAAACAGGCGTGCCCGTCACAAGCACAACCATGACCTCGCCTGTTGCAAAGCCGCGCTTTACAAGAACATGGCGCAAAAATCCCTTTTGAGTGTCCTCATTGTAGGTCGTCAGGCGAAACGACGGTAGAAGTTTTCTGACGGCGACGATAATTTTATCGGCAAGCCTGTCCTCGATTTGGCAGTCGTCCACGCTGACAATGCGGTGAGTCCCCGACTGATACACGCCCGACTTTATTTTTCCTCTGCGGTCGGTGAAAAACGCCGCCTGGACCTTGTTGCGGTAGTGATAAGGCTCGTCCATGCCGATAATAGGCTCGACCCTGCCGAACGCTTTAAGCAGCCTTATTACGGTGTTCTGTTTGAATCGGAGCTGTTCCTCGTAGCTAAGATTTTGAAGCTGGCAGCCGCCGCATTTTTTATATACGGGGCAGCTTCCGTTTTGTATGTTGATTTTTGACTGAGACATTTTTTACCTCGGAAGTATAATCTTATTATTAATTCGATTATACCGCTTCCGCATTAAAAGCGCAATAAGTAATTGATATTTTACACGGCTTGTTGTATAATCGGAATCGGAGGGCGAAGAATGAAGAACATGAAAAACAAAAGCAAACTGAAATACAAGATTATAATTGTTATTGCCGTTTTGATTTTCGCGGCGGGCATAGCCGGAAGTGTTATTGTTCTGAACGCCCCAAAGAAAAACACGGTTATAATAAAAAGCGGCGGAAAGATTTTGTACACGCTCGACCTGAGCCGCGAGCCCGACCGCTCGTTTGAAATCAAAACCGACAGAGGGGAGAACACCGTTGAAATCAGGGATGGGAGGATCCGCGTCATTTCCGCCGACTGTCCCGATAAAACCTGCGTGCGTATGGGGTGGCTAGAAAGCTCGGCTGTGCCGATCGTATGCCTGCCGCATAAGCTTGTAATTGAATTTGTCGATAACAATGACGGCGTAGACGCGATTACGGAGTGAGCTTATGAAGCGTATTGATGTTAAAAGATTGGCAACGCTCGGCTTGCTCACCGCTCTTGCCTTGATTTTATTTTTTGTTGAGCTGCAAATCCCGAACCCGTTTCCCATTCCGGGAATAAAGATAGGGCTTGCGAATATTGTAACGATTTATGTCGTTTACCGTTTCAGCGCGGGCGAGGCTGTGATGCTGACGGCAGTCAGGATTATTCTCGGCTCGGTGTTCAGCGGAAATGTAATGGCGCTTTTTTACAGCGCGTGCGGAAGCTTTCTCTGCCTGCTCGGAACAATTTTCCTTAAAAGAATTATAGATGAAAGGCATCTCTGGCTGACGAGCATATTCGGCGCCCTGCTGCACAATACCGGTCAAATGGCTGCGGCGCTAATTGTGACGCAAACTCCGTCACTGATTGTGTATTATCCGTTTTTGGTCGTTTCGGGCTGTTTGGCTGGGGCTTTTACCGGACTTTGCGCACAAATTATTATATTGAGAACAACAGGGAACCTCTAACAATATTCAAGCCGTAAACGGGCGATCGGATAATTGCCTATTTTTATTTTTGATTAAACACGGAATATCTATAATATTCCCATTGACAAATCGCTCGAAAAAGCATATACTACATATCGTAACAGCAAAGGCGCTGCGGATATACCCGCAGTGTTTTTTATTTTATATAACAGGAGCGTAAGATTTATGTCCAAGGTACCCGAAATGTTTGGCTGCAATGTTTTCAACGACAAAAAAATGCAGGAAAGACTTCCCAAATCTACTTACAAGGCACTGAAAAAGACTATCAACGAGGGCGAACCGCTTGATATAAGCGTTGCAAACGTCGTCGCGGCTGCTATGAAGGACTGGGCTATTGAAATGGGCTGCACCCATTACACCCACTGGTTCCAGCCGATGACAGGCGTTACCGCCGAAAAGCACGACAGCTTTATCCAGCCCAACGGAGACGGCGTTATCATGGAGTTTTCGGGAAAAGAGCTTATCAAGGGCGAGCCCGACGCTTCGTCGTTCCCGAGCGGCGGCATCCGCGCCACCTTCGAGGCTCGCGGTTACACCACATGGGATCCCACTTCACCTGCCTTTGTAAAGGACGGCTCGCTCTACATCCCTACAGCGTTCTGTTCATACACCGGCGAGGTTCTCGATAAAAAGACTCCGCTTCTGCGTTCAATGGAGCGTATCAGCAGCGAGGCTGTGAAAATCCTGCACCTTCTCGGTAAAACCGACGTTACGCGGGTGGTAACGACCGTCGGACCCGAGCAGGAGTATTTTCTCATCGACAGAGAGCTTTATGACCGCCGCGAGGATCTGAAACTGACGGGCAGAACTCTGTTCGGCTCCAAGGCTCCTAAGGGACAGGAGCTTGATGACCATTATTTCGGTGCGATAAAAACAAGAGTAGCCGATTATATGCGCGATCTTGACGAGGAGCTTTGGAAATTGGGCGTGCTCGCCAAGACGAAGCACAACGAGGTCGCTCCCTCGCAGCACGAGCTTGCTCCGATTTTTACCACCTCAAATATTGCGAACGACCACAACGAGCTGACGATGATCATAATGAAGAAAACCGCCGAAAAGCACGGTCTGGTCTGCCTTCTTCACGAAAAGCCCTTTGCGGGCGTAAACGGCTCGGGCAAGCACAACAACTGGTCGCTCTCCACAAATACGGGCGAAAACCTGCTCTCTCCGGGCAAGCACCCCGAAACGAATTATCAGTTCCAGCTCTTTTTGGCTGCCGTCGTAAAGGCTGTTGACGAGTATCATGATCTGCTCCGCGCCACCGTCGCCTCTGCGGGCAACGATCACCGTCTCGGAGCGAACGAGGCTCCGCCTGCCATTATCTCGATGTATTTGGGAGATGATCTGGGCGAGCTTGTTGAATCCATCATCAACGGCGAAGAATACATCAGTCACGGCAAAGAGAAAATGGAAACGGGCGTTGACGTTTTGGCGGACTTCAAAAAGGACACCTCCGACCGCAACCGCACATCTCCGTTCGCTTTCACGGGCAACAAATTCGAGTTCCGCGCCCTCGGCTCCGCGCTCAATATCGGCTGCCCGAACTATATGCTCAACACCATGGTCGCCGAGCAGCTCAGCCAGTTTTATGTTGAGCTGAAGGACGCCGAGGATATGACCGCTGCGGTGAAATCTCTCGTTAAAAATGTACTCACCGAGCACCGCCGCATTATCTTCAACGGCGACAACTACACCGATGAATGGATTGCCGAGGCTAAAAAGAGAGGACTTCTAAATCTCAAATCAATGCCCGAGGCGTTCTCGCACTTCCTCAACAGAAAGAACGTCGCCCTGTTCGTAAAGAACAAAATCGTCACCGAAGCGGAGTACCGCGCGCGTTACGAAATCGAGCTTGAAACCTACTGCAAGCAGATAAATATAGAAGCGCTCACAATGATCGATATGGCGAAGAAGAAAATCGCTCCCGCGGTCTCGCAGTTTGTCGGAAGCATCACGCAGATCGCGCTCAACAAAAAGGCGTTGTCCGACGCGATCCCGACCTCATATGAAGAAGGCTTGGTTACAAGGCTCTCAAACAAGCTTGTCTGCTTTGTAAACACAGCCGACGAGCTTGAGGACGCTGTTTTGGGCGCTGCGGAGCACAAAAGCGATATCCTCGACCGCGCCAAGTATTTCCGCAACGAGGTGTTCGCGAAAATGCAGGAGCTCCGCGCGATAGGGGACAGCATGGAGACCGAAACCTCCTCCGAGTACTGGCCTTATCCGTCATACAGCGAACTGCTGTTCAGCGTGTAAACGTTCAAAAAAAATAATTATATTTCCTTTATGTAAATAAAAACCGCCGCTAATCCAGTACAATAATATGTTGAGAAAAGATGTAGCGGCGGTGTGTATATGAAAAGGACCTTGTTGATTTCGTCCTCCGGGCAAAGCTCGGCGTCCCTGTGCGATATTCTTGAAGCCGAGGGCTTCGGTCCGGTCACAGTGAGCGGCACCGCGTTTCACGCCCGTGAGACAGCAGATGAAGAGGAATTTGATTTGATCTGTATAAACGCTCCCCTTGCCGATGAAAACGGCATTGAGCTGAGCAGGCATTTTGCCGAGACCACAAGATCGGGCATTGTGATAATCGTTCCTCAGAAAAATGCCGACGAGGTCAACGATATGCTAACTCAGCACGGAGTGCTGGTGATAGCCAAGCCGATAAACCGCCATCTGTTTCATCATTTTTTACAGTTTACCGACTGCTTTCGCGCGCGTATACTCAATATGGAGCGCGAGAACAGACAGCTTAAAACCATGGTCGAGGACATGAAGCTCATAGACCGCGCCAAGCTGCTGCTGGTCACCTGCCTTAACATGACGGAGGGGCAGGCGCACCGCTATCTGGAAAAGCGCGCCATGGATCTTCGCGTAAGCCGCGTAGAGGTCGCCAAACAGGTGATTCAGACCTATCAAAACTGAGCCGAAAGCCGCCGAGCCTGACAGAATTCCGTCAAGGATGTGCGCGGCAGAAGGCTTGATATAAGAAAGGAAGAGAATATGAGTCGCAAAGCATATCTGATTCTTGAAAACGGCGCTGTATTTGAGGGTACAGCCTTCGGAGCCGAAAAAGAAACTACGGGAGAGCTTGTGTTTACCACTGCAATGACAGGCTATCTTGAAACACTCACCGACCCCAGCTATTTCGGTCAGGTGGTTATTCAGACATTCCCGCTTATCGGTAATTATGGGGTTATTCCCGCTGATTTTGAAAGTGATTCGCCCGTATTGAAGGGCTATATTGTTCGTGAATGGTGCCAAGCTCCTTCCAACTTCCGTTGCGAGGGTGAACTTGACACCTTTTTAAAAGAAAAGGGAGTACCCGGTATCTGTGGACTCGACACCCGCGCCCTCACCCGAATTGTGCGCGAGTACGGCGTGCTCAACTGTAAGATCCAATACACCCCCGAGGTTACGGACGAGCTGATGTCGGAACTGAAAAGCTATAAGATCGTTGAAGCGGTCGAGAGCACTACCTGTAACGAGTATGAGGTTTTTGAGCCCGAGGACGGCAACGCGGAATTCAACGTGGTTGTAATGGACTTCGGCGCAAAGCACAACATAGGCAGGGAACTGAATAAACGCGGCTGCAAAATCACGGTCGTTCCCGCACACACCTCCGCCGAGGAGATACTCGCACTTGACCCCGACGGCATTATGCTTTCAAACGGTCCCGGAGATCCAAAGGAGAATGCTCAGGTTATCGAGGAGCTTAAAAAGCTGACCGAAAAGAAGATCCCGATTTTCGGCATTTGTCTCGGTCATCAGCTTTTAGCGCTTTCTCAGGGCGCACAGACCGAAAAGCTGCACTACGGTCACCGCGGAGCGAACCAGCCCGCCAAGGAGCTTGCGTCGGGCAGAGTGTTCATCACCTCTCAGAACCACGGTTACGCGGTCGTTTCCGACAGTCTGCCCGAGGGCGCAGAGGTAAGCTTTGTTAACGGCAACGACGGCACCTGCGAGGGAGTTATCTATAACTATATGCCCGCTTTCTCGGTGCAGTTCCACCCCGAGGCGTGCGGCGGTCCGCAGGAAACCTCGTTCCTTTTCGACAGATTCATTGAGTTGATGAAGGAATATAAGAATAATGATTAAGGAACAGGGAGTTATTAAAATATAAACTCCACTCTCCGCTCTCCAAACTCCACTCTAAATTAAAGGGGATTGATTATATGCCACTGAAAAAGGATATTAAACGAGTAATGGTAATCGGCTCCGGTCCTATCGTAATCGGACAGGCCGCCGAATTTGACTATGCCGGCACACAGGCTTGCCGCGCCCTCAAGGAGGAAGGTCTTGAGGTTATTCTTGTAAACTCCAACCCCGCTACCATTATGACGGACAACGCCATGGCGGACAAGGTTTATATCGAGCCGCTCACGCTTGAAACCGTAAAGAGGATCATCAAAAAGGAGCGCCCCGACAGCCTGCTTTCCACGCTCGGCGGACAAACCGGTCTTACTCTCTCTATGCAGCTCGCAAAGGAGGGCTTCCTCGACGAGTACGGCGTAAAGCTGCTCGGCGCAAAGCCCGACACAATAGACAAGGCGGAGGACCGTCAGATGTTCAAGGACACCATGCTTGAAATCGGCCAGCCCGTCATTCCGTCAAAGGTCGTCAACGACGTCCGCTCCGCGATAGAGTTCACAAATGAGATCGGCTATCCCGTCATTATCCGCCCGGCGTTTACCCTCGGCGGAACCGGCGGCGGAATCGTAAACAACGAGGAAGAGCTTATCGAGATCACCTCAAACGGTCTGGAGCTTTCGCCTATCACTCAGGTGCTTGTTGAAAAGTGCGTATCGGGCTGGAAGGAAATCGAGTTTGAGGTAATGCGCGACGGCGAAGGCAACGTTATCACCGTCTGCTCGATGGAGAACTTTGACCCCGTAGGCGTTCACACGGGCGACTCTATCGTTATCGCGCCGACCGTCACGCTCTCAGACAAGGAATATCAGATGCTCCGCAGCGCGGCGCTCAACATTATCTCCGCTCTTAAAGTAGAGGGCGGCTGCAACTGCCAGTTCGCGCTCGACCCCGAAACCTTTGAGTACGCCGTTATCGAGGTCAACCCGAGAGTTTCCCGTTCGTCCGCGCTCGCTTCAAAGGCGACGGGTTATCCGATCGCCAAGGTCGCGGCGAAAATCGCTATCGGCTACAACCTCAACGAAATCAAAAACGCCGTGACCGGTACAACCTACGCCTGCTTTGAGCCTGCTATCGACTATGTCGTCGTCAAATTCCCAAAGTGGCCGTTTGACAAGTTCGTATACGCCAAGCGCAGCCTCGGCACCCAGATGAAGGCGACGGGCGAGGTTATGGCTATCGCTCCCACCTTTGAGCAGGCTATTATGAAGGCTGTCCGCGGCGCTGAGATCTCCCACGATACGCTTGACGACAAGGAATTTGAAAAGCTTTCAAAGGCTTCCGTTGCCGACAGACTGAGCGTTTGCGACGACAGAAGGATATTCTGCCTGTATGAGGCGCTCAAACGCGGGATCAGCGTTGAGCAGATACACGAGATCACCATGATCGACGAGTGGTTCCTTTACAAGCTTAAAAATATCATCGACCTCACAAGAGAGCTCGAAAGCAGCACGCTCACGGACGAGCTGTATGAGCGCGCCAAAAAGACGGGCTTCCTCGACAAAACTATCGAGCAGTTAAGCGGTCAGAAAATCAATAACCGCCTTATGCCGGTTTATAAAATGGTTGACACCTGCGCGGCTGAGTTTGAGGCGCAGACTCCCTACTTCTACTCCACCTTCGACAGGGAAAACGAAGCGGAGCAGTTTATAAAGAATAAGAACAGCGACAAAAAGACCGTTATCGTATTCGGTTCCGGTCCTATCAGGATCGGACAGGGCATCGAATTCGACTACGCTTCGGTTCATTGCGTATGGGCGCTCAAGCAAGCGGGCTTTGACGTTGTCATCGTCAACAACAACCCGGAAACGGTTTCCACCGACTTCGATACCGCCGACAGACTCTACTTTGAGCCGCTCACTAACGAGGACGTAATGGGCATTATCAACACTGAAAAGCCCTACGGCGTTGTTGTGGCGTTCGGCGGTCAGACTGCAATCAAGCTTACAAAATTCTTGAACGACAACGGCGTCAACATTTTAGGCACATCCTACGACGCTATCGACATGGCTGAGGACAGAGAGCGCTTTGACGCTTTGCTTGAAAAGTACCACATCAAGCGTCCGCGCGGCGTTACCGTTATGACGACCGAGGAGGCTTTGGACGTAGCCGATAAAATCGGTTATCCCGTGCTCCTCCGTCCGTCCTACGTTCTCGGCGGTCAGAACATGATAATCGCCTTCAACGAGGCTGACGTGCGCGAGTATATGGCTATTATTCTTGCGCAGAATATTGAAAACCCGATCCTCATTGACAAATATCTCAGCGGCACCGAAATCGAGGTTGACGCTATCTGCGACGGCGAGGATATCCTCATTCCCGGCATTATGGAGCACGTTGAGCGCGCCGGCGTTCACTCGGGCGACTCCATAGCCGTTTATCCCGCGTGGAACATATCGGATGAAATGACCCGCATCATCGTCGAAAGCTCGCGCAACCTCGCTATCGAGCTTCACACAAAGGGTCTTGTAAATATTCAGTACCTCATCTATGACGAGGAGCTTTATGTTATCGAGGTAAATCCGCGCTCCTCGCGCACGATCCCCTACATTTCCAAGGTTACGGGAGTTCCCATGGTTGACCTTGCTACCCGCGCCATGCTGGGTGAGAGATTGAAGGATATGGGTTACGGTACCGGCCTTTACAGAAAGAGTCCGTACATCGCGGTAAAGGTTCCCGTATTCAGCTTTGAAAAGCTTATAAACGTCGATACTCAGCTCGGTCCCGAAATGAAGTCAACGGGCGAGGTCTTAGGCATTGCCGGAACGCTTGAGGAGGCTCTTTACAAGGGTCTTATCGCGGCGGGCTACAAGATGAAGAAACACGGCGGCGTGTTTATCACCGTCCGTGATTCCGATAAGGCTGAAATCGGCGAGATAGCCAAGAAGTACGCCGACCTCGGCTTCAAGATCTACGCAACCTACGGCACTGCCGCAGTGCTCGATAAATACGGCATCGACGCCGTTGCCGTGAAGAAGATCCACGAGAGCGAGTCAGGCAACAACACTCTTACTCTTATCGAGTCGGGTAAGGTGCAGTATGTTATCTCGACCTCCGCAAAGGGAAGGATCCCCTCGCGCGACTCGGTCAAGATCCGCAGAAAAACCGTTGAGAGAAACATTCCCTGTCTTACCTCTCTCGACACCGCCAACGCGCTTGCCGACTGCCTCAAGAGCCGCTATTCTCAGAACAGCACCGAGCTTGTAGACATCAACAATATGCGTCAGAGCAGAATGAAGCTTCGTTTCACCAAGATGCAGGGCATAGGCAACGACTACATTTACTTCTCCACCTTCAAACAGTGGATCAACAATCCCGAAGCGCTCGCCGTAAGACTGAGCGACCGTCATTTCGGTGTGGGCGCCGACGGCGTTATCCTCGTGGCTCCCTCAAAGGTTGCCGATGCGCAGATGAAGATGTACAACCGAGACGGCTCCGAAGGCAAGATGTGCGGCAACGGTATCCGCTGCGTGGGCAAGTTCCTCTACGACCACGGCATGGTAGATTACAACGAGAAGCCCGAAATCACAATTGAAACGCTCAGCGGCATTAAAAAACTCAAAGCGTATACAAACGACGGCGAGGTGACGACGCTTCGCGTAGATATGGGCAAGGCGATACTCGATCCTGCCGAGATCCCCGTAGCGCTCGACGGCGAAAAGGTAGTTGACCGTCCCGTAAAAATCGCGGGCAAGGATTACAACATCACCTGCGTTTCCATGGGCAATCCCCATTGCGTTGTTTTCCGCGACGACATCGACCGCATTGATATTGAGTCAATCGGTCCCGAGTTCGAGTTTGACCCGCTGTTCCCCGAAAGAGTCAACACCGAGTTTGTCACCGTGCTCGACGACCACACGATAAAAATGCGCGTCTGGGAGCGCGGCTCGGGTGAAACGTGGGCTTGCGGCACGGGAGCCTGCGCCGCCGCAGTCGCTGCTGTTGAAAACGGCTACTGCAAAAAGGGCGAGGATATCAAGGTCAAGCTTATCGGCGGCGACCTCATCATCAACTATACCGACGAAACCGTTTACATGACGGGCAACGCCGAAAAGGTGTTTGAGGGCGAAGTCGAGATCTGATTTTCCCATTTTATATTCGAGCATTTAAGAAACAGTTTAATAACAAGATAAGCAAAAGCGTTCCGCGAAAAACGGGGCGCTTTTGCGCTTTTATATCACAAAGAAAAGCAAAAAAATCCGCTGCGTTGAGGCTGCTTTGTTCAAGGATATCCCACAGGCTGAAGCATGGAAAAATTGCACAAAAAAAGGACAAAATTTTTGGCATATAAAAAAGCCGTTATTTTCTAAAAAAGAAAATAACCGACTGTTCAATATTGTATGATATAAGAGTAAAAGTGGAGAAGTATTGCAATTCTCTCACAATAAAGATTTATGGAGGAGCATCATTATGATCAGAACAAAGCACAAGGTTATCAGCATTGTTCTCTGTCTGGCGCTGGTGTTTGGCGCTCTGTTCGCTCTGTCGTTCTCGGCGGGCGCTGCGACGGGCGACAAGATCTATGTCAGGCTGAATAACGGTTGGAGTCAGGTCTACTGCTATATGTGGACAGACAACGCGGGTGAAAACAAGCAATGGCCGGGCGAGCAGATGACCGCGACAAGCGAAAACGGCGTGTACACATACACTGTACCCGCAAACTTTGAAAAAATCATTTTCAACAACGGCAGCGGCGGACCGGGCAACCAGACCGACAACCTGGTTTACACCGGCAACGGCGGCGACGGAAAGCTGTACGATCTCTCTGCAGGCACATGGTCGCAGTATGCGCAGCCTTCGAGCGATCCCGTTCAGCCCTCAAGCAATCCCACTCAGCCCTCAAGCTCGTCAGGCGGAGGTATTACTGTTTATTTCAAAAACACCGCTAACTGGGCGCAGCCTAAGTGCTATA
>JBGUPW010000239.1:0-7198 GCA_045130495.1 Ruminococcus sp.
CGTCCGTATCGTTTGCCGCGATGTACAGCTTCGCCTTCTTCGCGGGCGGGACGTTCATTTCCGCTCTGCGGTTGCGCACCGCGCGGACGACTTCCATGATGCGCTCCATCACGGATTCTTCGGCCGCGAAGGACAGCGCTTCGTCGTACTCCGGCCACGCGGACGTCATGATGGTCTCGCCCTCGTGCGGGCTCGCCTGCCAGATCTCCTCGGTGATGAACGGCATGAACGGATGCAGAAGTCTCAGGATTTGATCAAGAACATAAAGCAGCACCTGCTCGGAAGCCTCATAAGAACCACCCTTCGTATTGAACAGGCGCACCTTTGAAAGCTCGATATACCAGTCGCAGTAGCAGTCCCAAATGAACTCATAAACCTTCTGAACCGCGATGCCCAGCTCGAATTTTTCGAGATTTTCGTTGACCTCCTTGGCAACCGTGTTTAAAGTGGAAAGGATCCACTTGTCCTCGATTTTAAGCTCCTTGGGAAGCTCGTTCTTTACGTCGTGGTCATAGATATTTACATGAACAAAGCGCGCAGCGTTCCACAGCTTGTTCGCAAAGCCCGAGCAAGCCTTAATGCGGTTTTCGGAATAACGGATATCGTTTCCGGGCGAATTGCCAGTCACAAGCAGGAAGCGCAGGGCGTCGGCGCCGTATTTCTCGATCACCGCAAGCGGGTCAACGCCGTTGCCAAGCGACTTTGACATCTTTCTGCCCAACTCGTCGCGGACGATTCCGTGAATGAAAACGGTGTCGAAGGGAACCGTTCCCGTGTGTTCGAGCGCGGAGAAAATCATTCTCGCGACCCAGAAGAAAATGATATCATAACCCGTAACCAGTGTGGATGTGGGGTAGAAGTATTTCAGATCATCGGTGTTCTCAGGCCAGCCCAGAGTAGAGAACGGCCAGAGCGCCGAGGAGAACCATGTGTCGAGCGTGTCCTCGTCCTGATGCAGCTCGGTGCATCCGCAGCGGCAGCACTTTTCGGGACGCTCCTTGGCGACAGTAACCTCGCCGCATTCGTCGCAGTAGTAGGCGGGGATCCTGTGACCCCACCACAGACGGCGCGAAATGCACCAGTCCTTGATATTTTCCATCCAGTTGAAATAGATTTTTTCAAAACGGCGCGGAATGAATTTTGTGTCGCCGCAGCGAACCGCCTCGATAGCGGGCTTGGCAAGCGGCTCCATTCGGACGAACCACTGCTTTGAAACCATCGGCTCGATCGTTGTATGGCAGCGGTAGCAGGTTCCGACGTCGTGGGCGTGGGGCTTGACCTTTTTCAGCTGACCGAGAGCCTCCAAATCGGCGACGATGGCTTTTCTTGCGGTCATCGTGTCCATTCCGGCATACTTGCCGCAGTCGAGCACCTCGGGCTCATTCTCGGCGAGGTTGCCCTTTGCTTTAAGCTCCTCATAAGCGGCTACATCGGCGGGACCCGTCATAAAGCCGTCATAGGTGAACACGCGGACGATCGGCAGATCACAGCGCTGACCAACCTCGTAGTCGTTGGGGTCATGCGCAGGGGTTATCTTTACAACGCCCGTGCCCTTTTCCATGTCGGCGTGGTCGTCGAGAACAATGGGGATCTCTTTATTGAGAAGCGGTAGAATTACATGGCAGCCGTGCAGATGCTTATATCTTTCATCGTCCTTGTTTATCGCTACGGCGGTATCGCCGAGCATTGTTTCGGGGCGCGTCGTGGCGATTTCGAGCATTTCGCCCGTTTCCTTGACCTGATATAAAATGTGCCAGAAATGACCCTGCTGCTCCTCGTATTCAACCTCAGCGTCGGAAATAGAGGTGTTGCAGTGCGGACACCAGTTGACCATGCGGTTGCCGCGGTAGATTTTGCCTTCGTTGTAGAGCTTTACGAAAACCTCTTTTACCGCGTCGGAGCAGCCCTCGTCCAAAGTGAAGCGTTCGCGGCTCCAGTCGCAGCTTACGCCTAACTTGCGGAGCTGACGGGTGATGCGTCCGCCGTATTCGCGTTTCCAGTCCCACGCGCGTTCAAGAAATTTTTCACGTCCCAAATCGTTCTTTGAAATCCCCTCGGCGCGCATAGTCTCAACGATTTTCGCTTCTGTCGCGATAGAGGCATGGTCGGTGCCCGGCAGCCAGAGAGCGCAATAGCCTGACATACGCTTCCAGCGAATCAAAATATCCTGAAGGGTTTCGTCGAGAGCGTGACCGATGTGAAGCTGCCCCGTGATGTTGGGCGGCGGCATGACGATCGTATAAGGCTTTTTGTCGGGATCCGCCTCGGCGTGAAAATAATTGCCCTTTATCCAAAAGTCGTAGATTTTGTCCTCAAACGAGGATGGGTTATAGGATTTTTTCATTTCATGTGCCATGAATATTCCCCTTTGATTTATATTGATATACATTTGAATATTATCGCACTATTTTCGGGTTTTGTCAAGATTCAGATTCCATTCCGACACGGCAATCTGGTTTTGATTTTGAAAGCAAATTACCGGACGCTGTCAAACACATAGTGTTCATGTTGTTCATATGGTTCCCAAGGACATTATACAATATGAACACATTGGAAAAAATGGCTTACCTATGCGGTTTTTACAATGTGTTCACCTTGATTGCAATATGAACACATTGGTGAGAACGCGGTCAAAGCGTTTTTTCTCAGCGTCAATATATTCATATTATCCCCCAATGTGTTCACATTATTTAGGGGTGAACACATTGAGAAAACCCACTGTTTAAGCCATTTTCTTCAATGTGTTCATATCGTCACGTACCTTATGGGACATATGAACACATTGGTGGCAGCGTGACGCTGCACCCAATCCGCGCTTTATACGTTTGACAAAAACTTTACCGCTATTCACGCGTTATGACGCGGCGTTTATGAAAGGTTATCTTTTAACGACGCTATCCAAAGCCGCCCTGCCCTCGCGTGGCAACGGGCGACCGGTATAATCTGCTTTCGCAGCGCATATAATTATCCTGCGTGAAAGCGAGGCGCAGTGATGGTTAACAAAGACAAACGGAAGCTACTGATAAAGGCGGCGATATATATAATAGTCCGCGCGGTGACATTGGCGGTTCTTGTCTACAGTCTCAGGCGCGGTCAGTGGGAGAACGCCGTCACCTGCGCGCTGACGCTCGGGCTTATGATGATACCGTCTTTTTTGGAGCGCAGGCTGAAAATCGGTCTGCCCACAGTTATGGAAATTATAATGATATCGTTTGTGTTCGCGGCGAACATTTTGGGGGAGATCTCGGCGTTTTACGAAAAGCTCCCGCTGCTCGACACCGCGCTGCACACCGTAAACGGCTTTATCTGTGCGGGCGTGGGCTTTGGGCTGATAGATATTCTAAACCGCAACAGCCGCGTCAAGCTTCAGCTTTCGCCGCTTTTTGTGGTGCTCTTTTCGTTTTGCTTTTCAATGACGGCGGGAACTGTATGGGAGTTTTTCGAGTTCGGAATGGACTGTTTTTTCGGCAAGGATATGCAGAAGGACACGGTCATCTCAGCGATCCACTCCCGCCTGCTCGGTGCGGACGAAACGGCGGTTATTGAAAACATCAGCCGCACAGCCGTGAACGGGCATGATTTGGGCGTCGGAGGCTATCTTGATATCGGTCTTATCGACACGATGAAGGATCTGCTCGTCAACTTCGCGGGAGCGGCGGTTTTTAACACAGCGGGATATTTTTATTTGATCGGAAGAAAAAAGCACACCGAGTTTATCAGGAATTTTATTCCGATCAAGGGGTGAGCCGTTCAAAACAATATGTCATCCCGAGCGGTCACAGACAGGCAACCGCTCGGAATGACATTTTAAAATAAAAGTTATACAGCACTTAAAAGTTATACATCACTTAGATATAAAGCATTTTATGATTGCGACCCAGCTCCAAAAAACGATTCTAAATTGTCACCTCGCAAATGCTTTTGATTTCGCGTTTGAAGCAGATATAGAACCCGATCTGCAAGCCTTCCTCTTCAACGTTATACTCATGCATACCGTATTCCGGCGGGAAAGAAGACGCCTCGCCGATAAATATCCAGCCGTCCTTCGTCACAACGCGGACGGTTTTATCATCATAACGGGACAGCTTATCGGCGGGAGGCTGTCCGCATACATTTATCAGATCGGGATACGGAATAATCGGCGCGGGTTTTTCGGTATATTCTCCGATGATCTTTTCCATCCAAATCATGCTGTACCAATTGCCGAATTTATAGCCGCAGTTGTTGAATCCGCCGCACCTGCAAAAGCCCAGAGCCTCGTGAAAGAGCGGGCTGTCCGTGTTGAGAAAGCTGTCCTCACGCTCGGTCACGGCTATGCAGGCGTAGAGGTTTTTGATTCCCATGCAGGCAAGCTCATGCTCAAGAACCGAATACAGCTCTTTGCCGTACCCCTTGCGCCGCGCGTCGGGACACAGATATATCGTTGTCTCTGCGGAATAGTCGTAGGCGGGTCGGGCTCTGAATGCCCTCGCAAATGCGAAGCCGATCAAACCGTCCTCGCCTTCCGCGACAAGATAAGGGTATTTTTTCAGCGTCGAGCCGATTCTCTCAGCAAATTCCTCCTCGGAAGGCGCGACGTACTCAAATGTGACCGCCGTGTTCTTTACATAGTATCTATATATTTCGCTAAGCTCTGCGGCGTCCTCTTTGACCGCGTCGCGAATCGTATAATTGCACATAATATCACCGTTTTATAACAAGATCGTTTATGCTCATCTCGAAATCTAAATATCAAAATCCATCGCTCTGCGGTAAATGCCCTCGACCGCTTTTGCGTCGAGCGGACGTATCCTTGACAGGCGCAGGGTATCACCCTGAGTCGCGTCGAGCGAGAGCTGTTCAAGGTCGGAATCCGTTACGCCGACGTTCAAATCGCTCAGGCACACGGGCATTCCGATAGCTTTGAAGAAGCTGACGGTGCGGCTGATGCCCTCTTTGGCGGCGGCTTCGTCGTCCGCTTCGTCAACGCCCCACACTTGCCTCGCGTAACGGGAAAAGCGCGGCAGGCAATCCGCGTATAACTCCTCAGCCCACGCGCTCCACACCGAGGCAAGAGATGCTCCGTGAGTAACGCCGAAGCGCGCCGAAAGCGGATGACCTAACTTGTGAACGGAAAAATCTTTTCCTCTGCCGCACTCTGTCAGGTTGTTGTGGGAAAGGCTCGAAGCCCAAAAAACTTCCGCCATAGCGTCGTAATCAGAGGGATCCTTGACAACGACAGTTCCGTTTTTTACAACCGTTCTCAATAGTCCCTCGGCGATTTCGTCGGTGAGGTCGCACTTTACTCCGGGGATAAAATATCGCTCCATCGTGTGCATCATAATGTCGGTAACGCCCGCCGCAAGCTGATAAGGCGGCAGAGTCGCGCCGAATTCGGGGTTCATCACGGCAAAACGGCAACGGTTGAACTCGGTGCCGATACCCGCCTTTTTGCCGAGCTCGGTGTTTGTGAGGACGGCTGAATCACTCATTTCGCTTCCCGCTGCGGGCATGGTAAGCACCGCGCCTACGGGCAGAGATTTTGTAAGCGGAACGCGCTTTGTCCAAATATCCCATAGCTTTTCATCAGGGTTTGCGGCGCCGTGGGCTATTCCCTTGGCGGTGTCTATCGCGCTTCCTCCGCCGACAGCGATTATTATATCGGCTCCGAACGCAAGCGCCTTTTGCACGCCTTCCTCGGCGTGCGCCAAGGTGGGATTCGGCTGCGCTCCGCCGAATTCTTCAACCGCAAGCCCCGACTTTTCCAGGGACTCCCTTACGCGTTCAAGCAGCCCGCTCCTGACAACACTTCCCTTGCCGTAAACAAGCAAAGCTCTTGTGCCGTGCTTAGCCGCCGCTTCTCCTGTCTGAGCCTCAACGCCTCTGCCGAACAACACCTCGGTGGGAGTATAAAATCTGAAATTATTCATACAAAAAGCCTCCTTTTTGATTTTCTTTTTTTCTTATTGTAGCATATACAGAGTTGTATGTCCACGGATAATATTGAGGAAACCTCTAAAAATTCCCTACCGCGCATAAGCACGGAATCTTCACGGCATAATCATGCCAAATCTCCTTGAAATACGTCAGTATTCCTGCGGAGCTTTGACAACACTCTGCCGTAAATCTTCCGCACTTCTGCACAACATTGAATTATTAGAGATTCCCCGGAGAATAGCACAGAATAATTGAGAAATTGACTTTACTTTTTAATTCTGTTGTAGTATAATATAGTTTACTGACTACGGAAAGTTATGTTCAGGGAGGGATCGACACAATGATCAGCGGCGCTGAAATTATGGTAAAATGTCTGGAAGCGGAGGGCGTTAAGGTCGTCTTCGGCTATCCCGGTGCGACCATATGCCCGTTCTACGACAAAATATACGAATCGTCCATCAAACACATTTTGGTGCGTCAGGAACAGAATGCGGCTCACGCCGCGAGCGGCTATTCGCGCTGCAGCGGTCTTCCCGGCGTTTGCGTCGCGACCTCAGGTCCCGGTGCAACAAACCTGATAACGGGAATTGCCACAGCCTATGCCGATTCGGTTCCCATGATAGCCATTACAGGTCAGGTCAAAACCGATCTGTTGGGCAGGGACGTTTTTCAGGAGGCGGATATAACGGGCGCGTGCGAGCCTTTTGTAAAGCACAGCTATCTCGTGACAAAAACCGAGGATCTGCCGAGAATTTTCAAGGAGGCGTTCCACATCGCTTCCACGGGAAGAAAAGGTCCCGTATTGATAGATATCCCGATGGATATCCAGACAAACGAAATCGAGGAATTTCACTATCCCGAGACCGTTAACATCATCGGATATAAGCCCAACACACGCGGCCACGCCGTTCAGGTGAGGCGCGCTGTCGAGGCTATCAAAAAGAGCCGCAGACCGCTCATAGTTTCGGGCGGAGGCGTTCTTTCCTCGGGCGTAAAGCTCAAATTCCAGGCGTTTGCCGACAAAACCAAAATCCCCGTTATCTCAACCATGATGGGCATCGGCGTTATGCCGAGCGACTGCGAGATGTATCTCGGTATGCTCGGTACTCACGGCAAGCCCGTCGCCAACCGTGCGCTTCACGATGCGGATTTGGTAATCGTATGCGGAGCACGTCTCGGTGACAGAGCCGTTGCCGCTCCCGACCAGATGAGCGAGAACACCACGGTCATCCACATAGACATCGACCCCGCCGAGATCGGCAAAAACGTTAAAACCGAGATC
>JBGUPW010000240.1:0-27078 GCA_045130495.1 Ruminococcus sp.
TTACCTTTCATATGGTTTCGCCTCCTTGGCTTATTATACCATATTCTTTTTAAAAAGTAAAGTTTTAGAATTAACAGGATAGTAGGGGCGACCACCGGTCGCCTGTTCCCAACCCCCATTTATACAGGCGACACAGGTGTGCAATGAATGCCTCTACGACTATACGGTTAACGGCATATAGCTTTCATCGCCGCACAAGGGGAAGCTGACCGTCAATTCTGCCCTCCGAAGCGCCCTGTCGTATAACCAGAAATAACAAAAAAATCAGCAAAAATATGCTTTTTTTGACATTTCGGAATTTGGGTTGACATAAGGCGAAAAAGTGTTATAATACAATGGAATACATATGTTGCACACACAGGAAAACAGACATTATTTTAAAAAACGAGAGGGTTTAGTGCTTAATGGAAAAGACGTCTAAAGCGAATAAACACAAGGTAAAAACCGGCGGCAAAAGAGAATTCAATCCCGTGCTCATGCTCAAGGCGGTGTGGAAAAGGCTCTGGCTTGTTATTCTTATCGGGGCAATCGCGGGCGCGATCACATTTATCGGTGTGAAAGTGTTTGTCACCCCGACATACCGCTCTTACTTTACCGCTTACATCAACAACAAAAAAGATGTGGATCTGTCATCTGTAACCGGCTCCGACGTAAAAGCGTCTCAGTCTCTGGTGCGCACGTACTCCGAGATTATGACGAGCCGCTATGTTCTGAAGGAGGCTGCCGCGTCTATCAATCTTAACAGCAGCTATGGCGAAGTCAAGAAGCTTGTCACCACAAGCGTCAGCAACGAAACGGGTATCATCACCGTAAACGTTGACACCGACAGCCCGCAGAAGTCGTATGAATTGGCTAAGGCCATTGAGGAAACAACGCTTATCTACACCGCCAACATTGTAGACGGAAGCTCAATGAAGATAATTGACCACCCGTTCCTTCCCAAAGGCATTTACAAGCCCGATTACATTAAGCTTTCCATGCTGGGAGTTATCGCCGGAATGTTGCTCGCTGTTCTCATAATCTGTATAAGACAGTTCTTCAACGACAAGGTTACAAGCGAGGAAGAGCTTGAGGATCGCTACTCTATTCCGATCGTGGGCGTTATCCCCGACATGATAAATGTTGACAGGCACAACAAGGGCGGATATTACTACTACCGCACTGGGGAACAATAAAACCGATTGGAATTGAGGCAGCAACATGATCAAAACGCCCGTTGAGCTTAACGGCAAGGCTATACTCGTCACCGGCTCGCCCGGTTTTATCGGAGCCAACCTTGTGATAAGGCTTATTTCGGAGCTGACGTTGGGCACCGTGGTCTCGCTTGACAACATGAACGATTATTACGACGTCAGACTAAAGGAATGGCGGCTCGCGCAGATCGAAAAGGCTGCGGAAGCCTCGCCCGTTGACCACGTTTTTGTAAAAGGCTCCATAGCCGACAGGGAGCTGCTCAACGGTCTGTTTGACCGTTACGGCTTCGACGTCGTTGTTAATTTGGCGGCGCAGGCAGGAGTCAGATACAGCATTGACCACCCCGATGTTTACATCGAGTCGAATTTGATCGGCTTTTACAATATTCTGGAGGCGTGCCGACGCTATCCGGTGGAGCACCTGGTTTACGCTTCGTCCTCTTCGGTGTACGGCGGGAACAAAAAGATCCCGTTCAGCACGGAGGATATGGTTGACAACCCCGTTTCGCTTTACGCCGCCACAAAAAAGAGCAACGAGCTGCTTGCTCACTCTTATTCAAAGCTGTATGATATCCCGTCCACGGGGCTCAGGTTCTTCACCGTTTACGGTCCCGCGGGCAGACCTGATATGTTTTATTACAGCGCAACCGAAAAGCTCTCCGCAGGCAATAAAATTCAAATCTTCAACTACGGCAACTGCAAACGCGACTTCACATATATCGACGACATAGTAGAGGGCGTTTTCCGCGTTATGCGCGGAGCGCCGAAAAAAGAAAAGGGGGAGGACGGGCTTCCCGTGCCGCCTTATGCAGTGTACAATATCGGCGGCGGACAGCCCGAAAACCTGCTTGACTTCATCGCGACCTTGCAGGAGGAGCTTGTAAGCGCGGGTATTCTTCCGGCAGACTACGATTTTGAGGGTCACAGAGAGCTTGTAGGTATGCAGCCGGGCGACGTTCCCGTAACCTACGCCGACGCCCGGGGGCTTGAACGCGACTACGGCTTCACCCCGACCATCGACATAAGAACGGGTCTGAGGGCGTTCGCGCAGTGGTACAGGGAATATAAGAAGTAAGAGAAGTTAAAAAGCACAGCCGGCGTTACCTTTTTGTACCGGGTTCAATACCGCTGCGACCCGACGCCGGGGGACTTGATCGACAAGGCTTACAAGATCGACAAGGCTTACAAGAGAGATATTTTCTTTTCAGGATAAAAAAGGGGAAAGGTAATGAGCGAAAACTACTCGGTTTTAATGTCCGTATACAAGAAAGAAAACCCGGATTTCCTTCGCGTTTCAATGAACAGTATGTGGGATCAGACGGTACCGACAAATGATTTTGTTTTGATGTGCGACGGTCCGCTTACCCCGGAGCTTGACGAGGTGATAGCCAAAATGGAAAAGGCTCACCCCAAAACCCTGCGAGTTATCCGCTTTAAGGAGAACAGGGGTCTCGGCTATGCGCTTCAAACGGGCGTAAAGGAATGTAAAAACGAGCTTATCGCGAGAATGGACAGCGACGACATAAGCTGTCCCGACCGCTGCGAAAAGGAGCTTGCTTTTTTTGCAGCAAATCCCGGGATTTCTATTTGCGGCAGTCTGATAGAGGAGTTTTCCGAGGCTGATCCCAAAACCTTTATGCCGCTTTCTTTCATAAGCAAGCGCGTGGTTCCCGAAACTAATGAGGAAATACGCGAGTTTGCAAAAAGCCGCAACCCGTTCAACCATCCGTCGGTCATGTATAAAAAATCGGATGTGCTTTCAGCGGGCAATTATCAGGATATCAGATATATCCAGGATTATTATCTGTGGGTTCATATGCTCACGGCGGGCTTAAAGGGCGGCAATATTCAGAAGCCGCTTGTCTGGATGAGAGCCGACAGCAACCTTTACAAAAGACGCAGCGGCAAGCTTTACAGAAAAATCCAGTTTGATCTGTTTAAATATATGAAGGAGCAGGGCTTTATTACTCAAAAGCAATATCTAAAGTCCTGTGCGCTCAGGGCAGGTTCATCGGTCGCGCCCAACAGCGTAAGACAGTTTGTGTTTAAAAAAGCGCTGAGAAAGTAATAACGGGAACCTCTAACAATTCCCTGTGAGCGCGAACCCCTTGCGGTAATGCTGTCATCTTTTAGGCAACACCGCACAATTCGCGGCGCACGCCTTGCCTGACACCGTAATTATGCAGTATTGCCATAAATAAACCGACAGCAAGGTGCGCGGATCGCTGCGCAATTACTGCAACAACTGAATTTGAATTTGAAGGATGATCTGCACTGAAGCAGATTTCCGTTATTTGGGGAGATATATAATTGACAGAGAAAAGTATTAAATTATCGTTTTTAGACGTAGTGGAAATAGCGCTGCTCGCGTTGATTTTAAATCTTAACGCGATAAAAATAGTGGCGAGATTAAACGAAAACGTCATGGTGCTTGGCCTTTTTGCCGTGTTTGCCACCGTTGTCCTGCTGAATAAGATACAAAACAATGGTTTGAATTTTCACTTTGACCACACCTTGCTTTTGGTTCTGGCGGTATTTGTCATAACCGCTATTGTTTCGATGGTGTTTACGGGAGCGGACGGCGTTTTTTCGCTTATAAAGTTTTTGGCGGGTATAGTGATAGCCTATCTCGCCTCGCAGATGAGTTGGGTAAACCGTATGTACGGCTTGAAAATAGGTGTGATCTTGACCCTGTTTTATTCCTTGTTTCTTATTACGAGATATTCATGGGTTTACGCCACCTACACATCCGGAACAACGGGTACGTCCAACTATCTTACAGTTACGCTTCCCGTTGGACTCGGTCTTTCGCTTGCGCTTGTTTTGCTTACAATGACGAAAACAACCGTATTGGAAAAGATAGCGTACACCGCCGCAGTTGTGGCTCATATTGTCGCTCTCACGCAGTATCCTGCCAGAGGAAACTTCATTTTCCCGATCATTCTCACCGCGATTTTACTTATTTACAAAAACAGAAAAAAACCCAAGCTGCTGTTTTTGAGCATTATTTTTATCATTGTGCTTGCGGTCGGTCTGTACTGGATCATGACGACGTTCGGAAACAGCTACCTGCAATACAGGCTTACGAAAATGTTTGAGAGTCAGGAGCAGGAGCAGCGAGTTCCGCTTTACGGATACTACATCGGATATATTCTTGACCACCTGAGCTTTTTGATTGGGCAGGGCTTTAAAAACGCCGGAGACATTTTGGCTCAGGGCGGCTTCCATGAGCACTATCCCCACAATTTCGTTCTTGAGATCGTAGGAGAGATGGGTGTTGTCGGAATCGCGCTGCTTGCGGTTGTGGGATATAAGATAATAATGGGTGAATATAAACAGATCGAATATTTCAATACACTTGATGTTGAGGATCGACAAAAGCAGGAGGGCTGGTTCTTCGCCGCAAATGCGGGTCTGCTCTTCTATCTGATGACGTTCTTCAAGTCATATTCGATTTACGACGGATATCAGCTTTTTATATTCATGGCGTTTATAATCCACAGCGATGTCGCAATTAATGAAAGTAATCCGGTGCAGGAGGAAGTATGAGATGGCGATGTTGCGCAAAATCGGAATGTTTTTCAGGAATCCGTATGTATTTTCCATTATTTCTAAATGCTGCGTGGTTCTTGCGGGCTTCCTTTTTACGGTCGTTCAGGCGCGTTATCTGGGTGCCGACCTCAAGGGTCAGGTCACATATGTAACAAGCATCACGAGCATAACCTCTATCGTTTTCGGATTTGGTATACATCAGGCGTATCCGTACTATAAAAAGAAGCTTGAAAGAAATCTTCTGCCTGTGTTCTTTAAAATAGCCATGCTTCAGTTAGCCTTGTACGCGGCTTTTTCGATCGTTGTGGCTATAGTTTTCAGCACGCCCAGAATGATAGCGATCTCCCTGATAACTCCCATCATGGTCTATGACCGCATTGTGTCTTACATCACAATGGTTGAGGAGCCGAACCGCAAAAACGCTATTGAGATGATCGTTAATTTTGCTGAGCTTCTTTTGATCGTCGTGCTGTGGATATTCTTCCCGGCTTCATTCCTTATCGGCGTATCGGTAATAGCGTTTAAGGACGTTATTATGGCTGTTATTTACACCTGGCACTGGCGCAAGGAGATCATATCGGACAAAACCCCGATTAGGGGCTGGGCGTTAAGGCTGTTGAAGTTCGGATTTTTTCCCATGCTTGCGCTGCTTATGACAACGCTCAACTACAGGGTTGACGTTATTATGCTTGACGGCAGAGTTCCCGACGCCGCCATAGGCGTTTACTCGATAGGCGTCATGCTTGCCGAGCGTGTCTGGCTAATTCCCGACGCAATGAAAGAGGTCATGGTCAGCAAGGTAGCAAAGGGCAAGGGCACCGCGGAGGTTTCGTTCGTTATCCGCGTGTGCAACACCGTTTGCCTGCTTGTTATAGCAGTGCTTATTTTGCTGGGACAGCCGTTTATCAACATCGTGTTCGGTGAGGAGTACGCGGGCGCATACACGGTCACGCTTATTCTGCTTGTCGGCGTGTTCTTTATGATTTACTACAAGATGATCGCGTCCTACAACATCGTAATAGGAAAACAGGTCATCAACTTTATTTTTCTCGGAATAAGCGTTTTGGGCAATATAGCCGCAAACGCGGTCATGATACCGTTCTTCGGGATCTACGGCGCGGGCTGGGCAAGCGTTATTTCCTATGCGATTTGTTCGATTTTGTTTATAATTCACTTCCGTATAACAACCAAGGTTCCGCTTAGAAGTATGCTCATCGCCACACCGTCCGATTTTAAGGGCTTGAGGTCAAGACTGAAAAAAGGATAACTTAAAATGAAAACCATCGGTTTAGTCACCTATTATAATTCGGATAATTTCGGCGCGATGCTCCAGGCATACGCGCTGAAAAACGAAATAGAAAAAAACGGCTGCCGCTGCACGCTTATCTCGCACAACCGTTTCAGCGTGGTGCATAAGGAGCTTGCCGGCGGCTCGGGCAATAAAATGGTGCGCCGCGTTAAAACAGGCGTTCGCCACCCCCGTTCGCTCAAAATGATGGCGTCGGGTCAGACAAAGGATATAAAAAGAGGGAAAAAACGCGCAAAAATTAAATGCGCGTCTTTTCGTGAGGAGTTTTTTTCCGATAGAACCGAGATTTTTTACTACACCACCGACCAGATAATGAAAGACCCGCCGATTTTCGACGGATATGTTTGCGGCAGCGACCAGATTTGGAGCCCCGAACGCTTTACGGGAGCCGAGCCGTTCTTTTTGGATTTTGTTCCCGAAGGCAGACCGCGCATAGCCTACGCGCCGAGTCTTGCGATGACGAGGATCCCCGACAGCATGAAGGAGAGCTACAAAACCCTCGTGTCAAAGTTCTCCGATGTTTCGGTGCGCGAAAAGAAGGGCTGCGACGCCATAGAGGAAGCTGTGGGCATCCGTCCGCAGTGGGTGACCGACCCGACTTTTTTGATGTCGGAAGCCGAGTGGGAGGATTTTTCCGACGTTGAAACAGATACTCCCGAACGATACATTTTCTGCTATTTTCTCAGCAAGGAAAATCTGCTCCGCGCACGGGGCGTTATAAATAAAACGGCAGCCCGGCTCAACGCGAAGGTTTTGGTTCTTCCGTTCGGCGAGCACGTTATCGACAGCCGCTGGATCGGTCCGCGCGAAGCGGGTCCCCGCGAATTTACGGCGCTTATCAAAAACGCCTGCTACGTTTTGACCGACTCCTTCCACGGCACTTCGCTCTCGATTTTGCTTAAAAAAAATTTCAATGTTTACGCGGGCATGAAAACCGCCGAGTTTGCCAACCGCTTTGACAGGATAGCGAATGTCCTGAAGCTGAGCGGACTGGAGAACCGCGCGTTCACCGACGCGTCTGATTTGAAGCCGTCGGATATTCCGTATGAGGCGGTTTACGAAAAGCTTGACCCGATTATAAAATCGTCGAAGCGCTTCCTGAAAAATGCGCTCGACAAGGTGGAGGAGCAGCCTCCCGTTAAGTATAAACCGCCGAGACTCGCTTCCTATGAATCCTGCACGGGCTGTTCGGCGTGCGCCGCCGCCTGTCCGTTCGGGGCTGTCACAATGGAGCCCGACCACGCGGGCTTCTGGAGACCCGTTATCCGCGAGGAGCTTTGCGTTCACTGCGGCAAGTGCGAGAAAAAGTGTCCCGTCCGCGATCCCGCTCAGAAAAACCTCTTGCAGCCTGATTACTACGCTATTTACGCAAAGGATCCCGAGGTTCGCCTGCGCGGTTCGTCGGGCAACGCCGGCGGGCTTTTCTCTGAGGCTGTTCTGAAGCAGAACGGAGAGGTTTTCGGCGCGGCTCTGTCGGACGACTGCCGTGAGCTTTCGTTCAAAAGCGCATCCGAGGTCGGACTGAAAAAGCTGCAAAAATCCAAATACTTCGAGGCGGGAATGCGCGACGTCATTCTCAAAATCAAAGAACAGCTTGATTTGGGCAAAAAAGTGATGTTCACGGGAACGCCCTGTCAGGCAGCAGGCGTTCGCAAATTTTTCGGCGCAAACCCGAATCTTCTGATCTGCGACTTCATCTGCCACGGCGTTACGCCCGCTAAATGGTTCGGGCTGTACCTTGATGAAATGGAAGCGCTCTACGGCGCAAAGGCTGTTGACGTTGACTTCCGCTCTAAGGCTATGGGCTGGCGGCTGCACTGCATGAAGATAGAGTTTGACAACGGAGCGACATATATCAAATCGCAGGCGGCAGACCCTTATATGCTCGACTTTTTCGACAACAGCCATCTGCGCACAAACTGCTACAGCTGCAGCAGAGCGCTGCACAGCGTCGCCGACGTCACCCTTGCCGACTATTGGGCGGTGAACGTCAAGCACAATATGAAGGATACCGACGAGGGCATTTCGTTTGTCTGTCTCAGAACCCAAAAAGCAAAGCGTTTCTTTGAGGAAAACATCGCGACCGACGAGGATGTGTTCGTTCAGAAGCTCAGCAGCGACGAGGTTGACGAAACGCTCGTATCAAGAGTGAGAAAGGTTCCCAAGGGCAACGACGTTATCCCTGTTAAGTTCAATATAAATCCGCAGCTCGGCACAAAGGGAAATATCAAGAAGCTTTATTACGAACAATACGTCCGCAGAAAAAAGCAGCGTGATACTGCACCCAAGGCGACTTCGGAGAAGAAATAAACGGAATATTTAGAGGTTCTATAAAGAGGTTCCCTAAAATTAAATAGCATTTTTTAGGTTCCCTAAAGAGCTTCACTAAAAATTTAACAGCATAATAAAAGCCTTCCTTTACCGTTCACAGTCGGTTCAAGGAAGGCTTTTTGTTATATCCGTTTTATATTAAAAATAAATCACTGGATTTTTGTTGCACTGTAGTTATCTGCGGAGTATTTTGAGAACGGACTTGAGCTTTCTTTACACTTTTGAAGTGATTCATAAGAGCTCCAGCTGTCGTTTGCGTCGCCGTAGAAGAACTCGTCTCCGCGGATATAGGAATGGATGATTTGAATTTCTTTGAATTTACCCGTTGACGCGTTTTTGTAGTACAGATAAACCACGGGATCCTTATCGGAATTATCCTTTGATGTAACGTAGTCGATCTCCGCAACGGAAAAATCCTTTGAATTTTTTATGGATGAATCAATTGATTTGATGTCCTCGGTTATGGCGGCGGTGATTTTGGTAGCGTTGCTCTTTGCCTCGTCAAGTGTCAGCGGATGATTGGGAGAATATTTGAACTTAGCCTTTGTTTCCTTAAAGAATACGTCTGTATCTTCGAGCTGTTCTCTGCCGCTGTTGATCTCATAATTGATTTCATCGCCCTCGGACGCTTGGCGAACGGAATCAAACGAAACATAAAAGCTTGCGGTGAGACTGCTGTCCTTGGTGCTTGTCACCTTGATTTTATTTCTGTCATGGCTTGAACTCTCATCCGCATCGCTGTTGGTAAATTTATAGTCGCCCTCGGTGTATTCAAACTCGACCAACTCAGCCTTTGGATAGTTCTCGGGTGTTCCTATGGTGGTTATTAATTGTTTATCATTGATGACCTTTACAAAATCAACAATGACCTTGTCCCTGATTTCCACCTGTGAATCCGTGAGCTTATCTTCAAGCTTAAATTCAACCGTCTTGTCGTTCTTGTCAAAGTTCAAACCCGTCACGGCTTCCAGCTGATCGAGCCTTTTCAGCTTGAACTCGTCGGTCGGCCATTTTATCGTGACAACAAGCGTGTCGCTCTTTTTGGCGTTTTTAAATCTTGCCGAGCCGTAGGAATCGGAGGAACCCTCGGAGCTGTCTGTTGTGCTTTCCTCCTGATCCTTGATTTTGCAATCAACCTCAAGTGAGCTTACAATATCCGAAACAGCCGATTTCTTTGCATATACTTCGCTTGAATTGCTGTATTGGGAAATATCGTTATACAGATCCTCGTATGAATAGCTGCCGTCGCTGATTTTTTTCTCGCTCTCGGCAAGCTTTTTAACACTCTCGTCGCCGAGCCTGTCGATGAAAAGATTATCGTCGGAAATATAAACCCTGCCGCTGATGTCGCCGTCATAAACTTTTTTGCTGTTGTCCAGGCTGACGGCAACATACTTTGAAACATCCACTTTATTTGCCGACGGAATGATCACCGTAAACAGCAAAATCAGTCCCACCGTAAGCACAACGGCGCCTATGCCGCAGAACAGGATTATCTTTTTGACCTTGGGGGATAAAGGCTTGCGGGGAGGCTTGGAAGCATACTGAGCTTGATCCTGCTGGGGCATATACTGAGCCTGATCCTGCGGGGGCATATACTGAGCCTGATCCTGCGGAGGTGTATACTGAGTCTGCGCAGGCGTAACCGGGGGCTGCTGCACGGGCGGCTGTCCGGGTTGAGAGGCGTTTACGGGAGTGCCGCACTTCTCGCAGAATTTAACTCCATCCTCAATTTTGTTACCGCAATTTTCACAAAACATTATTCATCTCTCCTTACTTTGTGAATAGTGATCCTCATTTTCCCGCCGCTGACGAAAGCTTGTCAGAGGTTCCCTTAAGGAAATTTTTATATGTTCCCCTAAGCTAAGCTTTTCAAAAGGCGGGACAGGGTGCAGCGTTATGCTGCTTGATTGTACTTTTATTTTATATGATTCATTTTATAATGTCAATAAAAAAAGCATTTTTATTCATACCGCGTCAAACTATGCTGCGGCAAGCTATGTCGCTAACGATATTAGCACGCTGTACTCACCGTCGCCTACGCCCGCGTACTCCACACACACAGCGTAAAGCTCCGCGTCGGCGTTCAGGAACATTTGAGATCGTCTTACCGCCTCGTCGCTTATGGTCAAATCGAGCTGATAATAATAGTCGTCGGGGAATTTTTCCTCCTTGAACTTGGCGAGGTAATCCTCCTCCAAAGCGCTTTGAAGCTCCTTGTAGGTTTCATCGGCGTCGCGCTGCAAATAAGCGAGCAGCCCTTCATTGTCAAGCTGCTTACCCGTTGACCTGTTGTAGTTGTAAACGCGGTAAGACAGCCTGTGACCCGAGCTTTCCTCGGTGATGACCAATGACACTATGTCGTCGTTTACGTAGGCATTGTAGTCTATTCCGCTGTATTCGGGGCTTTTCTTCGCCGAAGCCGCCTCAAACGCGGCGGAAAACGCTTCGTTGTACTCGTTGGCGATCTCATTGTTGATTTTTTGTGCGTCCGGGGTGTCGAAGGTAAGCGCCGGTATTCTGTAAACGACGCTCACGGTGTTTTTGTTCTTGTCGGTGTACGAAAAAGTTTCCTCACGCCCGACCCTTACGCAGCTGTTCACCTCGGAGGACTCGATAGAGAGCGTCGTAACGGGAACGGTCGTGATCTCCTGCGGCGAATCCGAAGAACCGCTGTCACTGCCGTTACAGGCGGAAAGCAGCAGGCACATCAGCGCCGCGATCAATATATATTTATAAGTTTTCATTTCTAAGCTTGATCTCCTCAAACGGCGTTTCATTGACGCCGCAGGTTTTCATTAAGTCTTGACATTTTTTCAGCAGGTCGTCTCTCAGCAGCATTTCGGGATTGTGCGCGTCGTACCCGATCACCGCCTTGTTGCCGACCTTGCCGGCTATATTCCAAAAAGCAGGGTTAGGGTAACACCTGCCGTTCAAATAACCGAGCATATTAAATTCGAGCGGAATGTCTTTTTTAAGGGCGTACTTGCACAGCTCGGTAATTTTGCGCTCATAATACGCCATGCCGCCCTGATACCACACAATATCGGGGTGAGCTAAATAGGTGAAAACGCCCTTGTCAAGCCCTTCCTTGACCTGCTTGACATAGATATTCAAATAGCTCTCGGTTTTTCCCGAAGAGCCGGCGTAGTAGATGTTCTCGTCGAACTCGTTACCGATAAAATGCTGACCCATAATCAGGTAATCGAGGTGCAGCGGGCGGATGAACTCCATAAATGCGTCGAAGGTCTTTGGGTAATACTCGGTTTCAAAGCCGAGCAAAATTTTTATGTCGTCCTTATACTCTCTTTGGAGCGCGCGTATGCTCGCGGCGTATTCTGCGGCAAGCTCCGGAACCATGCGGAAAAAACTGTAGTAGTCGGTGCCGGGGAAAAACTGCGGGCAGTGGTCGGCAAAGCCTAAAACCTTCATCCCGGCTTTTATGGCGCTTTCAACGTATTCTCTGTCCTCGCCCGTGGCGTGATTACAGCGTGTTGTGTGCGTGTGTAAGTTGAATTTCATTCCTATCAATCCCTCTCCGGGTATAATTATACACCTAAACCGAAAGAATGGCAAATATATTGCAAATGTTTTTGAAAAATAGTATAATACGATTTACAAGAGAATTACAAAAGAAAATTTAGGCAATGCCGCATAATTACGGTGTGCGGATTGCACTGACAAAAAGGGGTTTTTATTATGGATAAACGAGATTTGGCTGTGCAGTACAAACACAGCGGATTCAACTGTGCTCAGGCGGTCGTCGGCGCATATGCCGAGGAGCTTGGGCTTGATTTGGAGACAGCCGCAGCTTTGGGCGCAGGCTTCGGAGCGGGCATGGGCACTCTCGGAGCGACCTGCGGCGCACTTTGCGGAGCGCAGATCGTGCTCGGTCTGAAATTCAAGGGACAATCCCTCGCGGGCAGACAGCGCAAGCTTTACAGCGGTTTTCGCGACCGCTGCGGCGCGACGATTTGCGCGGAATTGAAGGGCGTAACAACGGGAAAACCGCTCTGCTCCTGTGACAACTGCGTGGCGAACGCCGTTGAGCTGTTGGAGGAGCTGCTTTGAGCGGCCAATTTTCGCGCACCGAAATGCTTCTCGGCGCGGAAGCTCTTGAAAAGCTGAAAAACTCTCGCGTGGCGGTGTTCGGCGTCGGCGGCGTCGGCGGATATGTCGTCGAGGCGCTCGCCCGCTCGGGAATAGGCGCAATTGATGTAATCGACAACGATACGGTCGCGCCGAGCAACCTCAACCGTCAGATCATCGCCACACACAAAACGATCGGCAAATACAAAACCGACGTTGCGGCGGAGCGGATAGCGGATATCAATCCCGAATGTACAGTCCGTGCCCACCGTCTGTTCTATCTTCCCGAAACCGCCGCTTTATTTGATTTTACAAAGTACGATTACGTTGTTGACGCAATTGACACCGTAACGGGCAAGCTGGCGCTTATTGAGCAGGCAAACGCGACAAATACGCCGATAATCTGTTCCATGGGAACGGGAAACAAGCTTGACCCCGCCGCCTTCGAGGTTGCAGACATCTATCAAACCTCGGTCTGTCCTCTTGCCCGCGTCATGCGCACCGAATGCAGAAAGCGCGGAATAAAAAAGCTGAAGGTGGTATATTCAAAGGAGCCGCCCGTCCGTCCCCAAACTAAATGCGGAGAGGAAGGCTCGCGGCGAGGAACCCCGGGTTCGGTATCGTTTGTTCCGCCCGTTGCCGGAATGATAATAGCGGGCGAGGTCGTTAAGGATATAATTCGGTTGAACCGCGAGCGTGACGCTTGACCCAGTCCGCGCAAGGGTGACGCTTGACCCGGTCCGCGCTTCTTAACGTCATAAAAAGACCTTCCTTCAATTCCCGCGTTAAAACGCGCCGTTGAAGGAAGGCTTGTTTTTTATTTAAACGTATTAATAGGCGGCCATGGGTGCAGCGTCACGCTGCTTAGTCGAAGAATTTGCTGTGGATGGCTTTTACGGCTTTGTCAGCTTCGTTGATGTCGATGAGGACAGAAACCTTGATCTCGCTGGTGGAGATCATCTGGATATTTATCTGAGCGTCGTAGAGCGCCTCGAACATCTTTGTCGCCACGCCCGCGTGACTCTCCATACCCGCCCCGACAATAGAGATTTTGGCTACATTTTCGTCGTAAAGAACTTCCTTTGCACCGTGGCTTACCATGTAATCCTCAAGAGCGGCAACAGCCTCTTTGCCCCTTGTCTTGGCAACGGTGAAGCTGATGTCCTTTTTGCCGTCGTGACCGATCGACTGGAGAATGATGTCAACGTTGATGTCCTTTTTGGAAAGCTTTGAGAACATTTTGAACGCGATTCCGGGAATGTTGGGTACGCCGATTACGGAAATTCTGGCTACTTCGGTATCTTTGGCAACTCCGCTGATTAACATTTTTTCCATTTTAGTTTTCTCCTTTACAATTGTACCGGGCGCTTTTGCAAGACTGGAAAGCACCTCAAGCTCGATATTATATTTTTTCGCCATTTCAACCGAACGGTTGTTGAGAACCTGCGCTCCCATAGTCGCAAGCTCAAGCATTTCGTCATAGGAAATCTCGGAAAGCTTGCGCGCGTTTTCGACCTTTCTGGGGTCGGCTGTGTAAACGCCCTCAACATCGGTGTAAATCTGGCACAGGTCTGCGTGCAGCGCTGCCGCGATAGCTACCGCGCTGGTGTCGGAGCCGCCTCTGCCGAGAGTTGTTATGTCTCCGCGACGGCAAATTCCCTGGAAGCCTGCCACAACGACGATGTTCTTTCTGTCGAGCGCATCGCGGATCCTGTCGGTGTGGATGCGCTTGATCCTTGCGGCGGTGTGAGCGGACGAGGTTTCAAAGCCTGCCTGCCAGCCGAGCAGCGAGGTTGCGTGATAGCCCAGCTTTTCAATTGCCATTGCGAGCAGCGAGATCGAAATTTGCTCGCCTGCCGCCAAAAGCATATCTTTTTCTCTTTTTGAAGCCTTTGGATTGATTTCATCCGCCTTGGCTATGAGGTCGTCGGTGGTGTCGCCCTGCGCCGAAACCACTACAATAACATCATTGCCCTTTGCAAAAGTGTCGGTAACGATTCTTGCGACGTTCATAATGCGTTCGGCGTCGCGCACCGAGGTGCCGCCGAATTTCTGTACAATTAAGCTCATGTAGTTCTACTCCTTTTTATATGCCGGAAATATTTATTCCTAACAAACGGAAGATTTCTCCCTGAAAATCTCCGCCGTATTGCAATGAGCTGACGCGGCGGAGGTTTTGAAATGTTAATTTTTTAGTGCTTTTTAAACATCTCCGATGCGGATAGACGAAAGAATCTTGACGCCGTCGTTTTCAAGCGCCTCGCAGATCTCCTCAAACTCGCCGTAACGGATCTCGGGGGTTAACACGGCAAGCTCGCCGTCGTTCCAAGCTGTGCTTATCTCGCCGAAAGCAGCCTGAGCCTTTGCCTCGGCGTCTTCTCCGCTTACTCTGAGGTACATTGCCGAAACGCTGTCCTTGAAGCTGAGGATGTTGCTGCCGTCTCCGTCCGCCCAGAACATGAATCTTCTCGCTTTGAGGTGCTTGCAGCAGTCCACAACATCGGCTACGACCGCGCTGGCGGTGGGCAGCTTGCCCGCGCCCTTGCCGTAGAACACAACGTCGCCCGTGCAGTCGCCGCGAACCATGATGCCGTTGAACTCGTAGTCGATATTTGAAAGCTGACTTTTGAGCGGAACGAGCATGGGAGCCGTGAGAATATCTATCTTGCCGTTTTCAAGCTTCTTGACCTTGCCGATAAGCTTTATAACATAGCCGAAGCTCTTTGCGAGATTTACGTCGCTGAGCGTTATCGCCGAAATGCCCTCGGTATGTACGCTTTCGGGATAAACGTGCTTGCCGTAAGCCAATGAAGCGAGAATACAGATCTTTCGGCAGGCGTCGTGTCCCTCGATGTCAGCCGCAGGATTGCGCTCGGCAAAGCCAAGATCCTGGGCTAACTTCAGCGCGTCGGCAAACTGCATTCCGTCCGCGATCATTTTTGTGAGGATAAAGTTTGTGGTGCCGCTGAGAATGCCCGCGACCTCGACCACGTTGTTTGCCACCAGACACTGGTTCATGGGGCGGATAATGGGTATTCCGCCGCCCACGCTCGCCTCGAACATAAAGTTTACGTTTTCTTCCTTTGCAAGAGCAAGAAGCTCCGCTCCGCGAGCTGCAACCAGCTCTTTGTTTGAGGTGACGACGCTTTTGCCCGCTTTGAGGCAGCGCTTTACGTAATCATAAGCGGGATTCAGTCCGCCCATGACCTCAACCACAACGCGGATCTCAAGATCGTTTAAAATCTCTTCAAAATCCTTTGTGAATCTTTCCGCTATGGGACTGTCGGGAAACTCTCTTAAATCGAGAATTTTTTTGATGTAAATTTCCTCTCCCAAGCTTGAAAAGAGCTTCTGTTTGTGTGTCAGAAGTATTTCCGCGACGCCGGAGCCGACTACTCCGTGTCCCATGATTGCTACTGAAACCATTTTTACCTAACCTTTCTATATTATTCCCTTGCGGAATAAGCTGTGATTCTCTTCTGCGTTGTCCCGCAGCTTTGCCGCAGGCAACAATTCATTCCTGCCGCCTTTGTTTGATAATATCTCAAAAATACCTCAAACTCGGGATATAACGAAAAACGTTGATGCAGGAATGAATTGAAATTTATATTGATTTATTTTGACGATTTATTTTGACGCTGTGCAGTTATGCAGCGGCCTACGGCAGCTCTGCGGATGAAGCGGCTCCGCCGCCTCCGCCTGCGCCACCGCCGCCTCCGTCTGCGATGGATTCTGCGCCGCCACCGCCGCCTCCGTCGTCAACCGGCAGGTTTCCGCCTTGACCGCCGGGATCGGCTTCAGCGCCGCTGCCCTGTGGGTAGGGGTCTGCCTCGGCTCCTGACGGTAACTCGGCGTAGGGATCGGATGAATAACCGTAGTCGCCCGGAACGCTGGCGTAGGCAGAGTAATAATCATAGTCCGAATAATAGTCGTAATATGAGGTGTTCGGCTCGTAGTAGGGCTCGCCGTATGCCGGCATATTGTCCTCTACGTAATAACCGACGTATTTGCCCGATGTATAATCGGTTGAAACGATCAGACCCGAATTCGGGTTATAGCTTGCAACTTTAATATTTGGTGAAAGGGTGTATTCCTTGTTCTCTTTGTCCTTGAGATATTCGGTCATGACAGTTTTGAAGAATCTTGCCGAGCGAGTCGTGTCGTTGATCGTTTCGGGAATATCGTAACCCGTCCATGTCGCCATAACCGCATAGGGTGACAATCCGCAGAACCAGCAGTCCTTGTCTTCGTTTGTCGTACCGGTTTTGCCCACGATGTCCCAACCGGAGATCTGAGCGTACATTGCGCGTGTGTGCTGGCTGTTTACAACGTTGTAGTGCAGCAGGCGGTTCATGATCGTCGCTGTTTCGGCTGAATAAGCCTGACGCGGAACCTTGTCGCGGTTGTCGATTATTACGTTGCCCTCGCTGTCTGTTACGTAGTAGTAGGTGTAGGGCTCGTAGTAAAGTCCGCCGTTGCCCATATAGGTGAACGCCGCCGCCATTTCGCGAACGCTTACGCCGCCGACCATACCGCCGATCGAAAGCGAACCGATTTCGTAGGAATCTTCTTCATCAAGCTTTTTAAAGCCCATTTTTGTCGTGGCCTGCTCATATGCTACAGAGGGACCGCCGATCATTTTCATGACCTGTACTGCCGTGGCGTTTGAGGAATACTCGATCGCCTCGGGCAGCAGCATATTGCCGAAATATGAGCCGTATGCGTTTCGCGGACCTGCGATCTTGCTTCCGTCGGAGCCGAGCTCGTAGTCCTCAACAGGCTCATCGAGCACGACTGATGAGAAGTAAAGCTGACGCTTTTCAATGGCTATGGGATAGACAAGCACGGGCTTTATCGCCGAACCGGGCTGCAAAGCCGAGTGTGTGGCTCTGTCCCAGTCGAGAGGACCCGTTTTTCTCTGCGAGCTTCCCACGGTGGCTATTACCCTGCCGTCAAAATCCATCAGCACCGAGCCGATTTGGATCTCGGGATCCTCGGATTTATCCATATTGAGAGCCGCGCTTTCAATATAGTCCTGCATTTTTTCGTCCATAGCGCTGTAGACGTTAAGACCCTCGGTGTAGATCTTCTCGCTCGCCGCGCCATCGCTTATGTTGTAAAGCTTGGCTAAATCGGCGCGGAGGTCGTAGATCATCTGGTTGTAGTACCAGTTCTGAACCTTGTCGTCATCATCTTCCTCGTCGTCGTCAGAATGATCGGATCCATGATTTGTAAAGGTCATGGCTTTGGATTCCTTAAGCGCCGTTTGAAACTCCTCTTCGCTGATTTTGTCCTGGTCGCGCATCTCATAGAGAATGTTTTCGCGTCGGACAAGGTTGTGTTCGGGATAAATCAGAGGGTTCCAGTAAGACGGGTTCTGTGTGATGCCCGCGATCGCCACGCACTGCGCAAGCGAGCAATCCTTTATGCTTTTTCCGAAATAAAGCTGAGCCGCAGCCTCAACGCCCTGGCGGTTGTTGCCGTAGTTTACAACGTTGAGATACGCTTCAAGGATCTGCTCCTTGGTGTATTCCTGCTCAAGCTTTAACGCCTTGCATATTTCACGCAGCTTACGGGTGATAGACATTTCGTTGTCGTCCGTCAGGTTCTTGATAAGCTGCTGGGTGATCGTGGATCCGCCGTAGGAGTCTGAGCCTGTGATGAGCGAGCCCACAGCCGAAAGCGTTCTTGTCCAGTCAACGCCCTTGTGATCGAAGAAACGCTTGTCCTCAATAGTGACCTGCGCATCCTTCATATACTGCGGGATCTCGGCGAAGTTTACCCATGTTCGGTCTTCAACGTTGTAGAGCTTTTGCCGTTCGGTAAACTCGCCCGTGTTGCTGTCCTTTACAAAGATGCGGCTGGTCTGGTTAAGCGATTTCGCCTTGAGGTCGATACCGGTGGGCTCGGATGCGAGCTGACCGATAAATATTCCCAGCGAAATGAGCGTTATGATGCCTGCGACAAAGCACACCGCGAACGCGGTCAGCATAAATTTGCCCAGCCCCTTTAAGAATTTTTTTGCGCCGCTGTCCGTATTTTTCTCGGCAACGGCAGGTGTGTCGGGGGTTTTATCAGTGTAGTTACTGATATCTGTTTCACGTTTGTTGCGCATAATAACTCCTTTTTAGAGGTTCCCTGTTAAGGGTACCCTGATAATAAGGTGAAATGATCAGGCGGCGCCGAAAGCAGGGCGGCGCCCCCTTGCCTGCTTTTTTCAGGCTGTTTGCCGCAGCCGCCGCAGAGAAATGACATGGACGGCCGAGGCGTGCGCCGGCTGAAAAAATCCGCGGCGCGTTCCGCACACCCGAACCGTGCGGAAATGCCAAAATAAAGCACATAAATAATTAATAAACATATTTAATAGTTATTATAGCACTTTATGATAAAAAAATAAATATGTATTTTTAATTTTTTTATAGAAAATATATGTCGGCAAGTGGTTAATTTTATGAAAATGAATGAATAATCACGAAAAAAGCGCCGATAATAAAAATAAAAACGATATGAAACGGAAGTAATGAAGATGAAAAAACTGGTGCTGATAACGGGAATGATACTGATTAGCTGCGTGCTGACCGGCAGCCTTTCCGCGCCTCCGCCCGACACGGCAGAGGAAATCTCCTCAAGCTCCGCCGTGCAGGAGAGCGAAACGCATATAATCAGGGATGGGTATGTCGTGCGCGACTATCACGGAAAAATTGCGGTGTTCAAAAACGGAAAGACGTCGCCCGTGAGGGTGACGTCAACAAGAACCGATTCGCTGCCCAAGTCAGACGCGAAAAAACTGCTTGAAGGAGTGGACGCCCCCGACAAGCAAGCCCTTAACCGCATTTTGGAAGATTATTGCAGTTAGCCCGTTGCCACGGGAGGGCAGTTCGCGGTCGCGTGACGCGACAATCAGTCCGCGCTTCATAACGTCTGACTAATACTTTACCGTTATTCCCGCGTTCTAATGCGGCGTTAACGGAAGGGTATCATTAAATGACGCTGTCCAAAGCCGCACTGCTCGTCGGCTCAGCCGACCGCGTTATGACGCGGCGTTTATGGAAGGGTATCTTTTAACGACGCTGTCCAAAGCCGCCGAAAGCGCCCACCGGCGCACGCGTTAAATGTTTCGTTGTTCGGAAACGTTTTGACAGGGGCAAGGCTTTTCCCTGCGAATTTGCTTTGAAACGGAAATAATACGTTTTAATACGATTGTAGGGGAGCCCCTTGCGGGCTCCCTCGCACCGGCGTTGTTTCCACGTCCGATTGTCGATAGAAAACAAAACGTTTGATTAAGCGCCCATGGTTAACATCATATAGTTCCGACAGGCGCACAAGGACAAGGTTAACCGCTCAATTGACAATTGTCCCTTGTCAATTGTCAATTGCTTTAAACAAACTCTGCCGCAATGCGCTGGATCTCCGTTACATCCTTGACGTTCACTATGCCGTCTTGTTTGACGTCTGCGACTGCGAGCTGAGCGTCGTCAAGCTCTATAAATTCCGCCAAATACCGCTGTAAAAGCGTAGCGTCTGATATATTCACCGAGCCGTCGCCGTTCAAATCGCCCATGAGCGGAGCGGGCGCCTCCCGTTTGAGGCAATTTCCCACATATTGCAGATTTCCCGTAACGTTTGGATTTTCGGTGAGCACCGCGAAAACCTTGTCCTCGATAATGCGCAGTCCGTAAAAGTTCAGGTCGAAGGTGTTTTCAGCGAAAAGCTTCATTTCGGATGTTTCGGTGTCGAATACATAAACGGCTGTCGGCGTGTTCATATAAAGGAAACCGTCTTGGTGCTGGAGCGACATATACATATTCATCCACACGCTGCCTTGACCCGCATCCCAATACACTTCGGCGAAGTCAGCGATTTCGGAGAAGCTGTCGGTTCCCGCGTCGTAAGTGAGCAGCTTTTTCGCGGTGTCGCTTTTGCTCGGGTGGCTGTTGTCAACGACGTAAACCTTGTTGCCGTCATAGCAAAACTCAGTGTTTATTCTGCGGAAGCCCATGTCGTCAAAACGAGTGCTCTGCGACGGAAAATCGCTCTCGTAATCGTAGTGCGGTTTTGGCAGGCTCTCGATTCTGCTGTCGCTCAGCATGAAGTAGGTGTGAGCGGCAAAGCCCGGGCGGTCGGGGGTGGCGTCGTCCCAGGTCACGTCAACGTGATAGTAGCTGCCGTCGATCTCGACCTTGTTCCACTGGTGGTACATTTCTTCCGACTCGACGATCTCGCTGTTTATGCCTGCCTGAGCGAGAAGATATGAGTACGCCTCGGAATAGCCGTAGCATTTGCCCTTTCCGTTAACCATCAGGTCGTAGATTTCGCCCGAAAGAAGATAGCTGCTGTTCAGCACAAGCTCATCGTGAAGGATCAGAGCCTTGTCGAAATCAGACATATCATCGTCGATTTTGTCAAGATACCACTGAGATTTTTCGCGAAATTCCGAGCGCATTTCTAAAACCTGTTCATCGGTGTAGATTTCTTCGCCCATGTAGTTCCCGTTATCGTCATAAAGCAGCTTTCCCCAGTGCGGCTTTACAGTGTAAATATAACTTCCCATCATGGTGTAGCTGAATCTTCCGCTGACGTAAAACAGCTCCGGGTGGGTGTGGATAACGGCGTTGTACAGCGTACTGATGTTCGACGTCTCGATCCTGCAATCGTAGATATTGATGTCTGTTTCGAGGTTGTAAATTCCCTCCGAGACCCTGTCAACCGCAATGCGGTGAGAGTCGCAAAAATCCTTGAACTCCGAAATGTGACCGAAGGTCATGTCGTCGCCCATTTGAACTGCTGAGGCGGGAACAGCGGCCAAGGCTGTCAGCGTAACCGCCGCGCCGAGCAGAGCGGTAAGTAATTTTTTCATTTGATTCACTCCCGAATAGTTAATAGTTTTTCTGTTTTTCTATTATTATATCACGCGGTCGGATTTTCTTCAATTGACTAAACATCCGTATTTGCTCTCTGTCTTTTGTGACATTCCACAAAAGCGGCGGTATATCGCATTAAGAGAGCGCATATAAATGGAAAAACGATCCAAGCGGGAGGTTTATTCTTGAGAGATTCGGTTGATGAGCGCGCTGTTGAGCTGGGCGTTTACATAGCGGAGCACGGGGCGACTGTCCGTGCGGCGGCGGACAAATTCGGCGTCAGCAAAAGCACGGTACACAAGGACGTGACGGGACGGCTGAAAAGGCTTGACCCGACGCTTTACGCGCAGGTTCGCGTTATTTTAGACATAAACAAAAGCGAGCGCCACATTCGCGGCGGAATGGCGACAAAGGAAAAATACCGGCAACGGTCGGCTGAGCCGACGGTCAGTCCGCGCTTTAAAACAACATAAATTTCTTCCTTCCATGCACGCGTCAGTCCGCGCTTCAAAACAACATAAAATTTCTTCCTTTTATGCACGCGTCAGTCCGCACCGTTGAGAGAAGGTTTATTTATATGATATTATTAAGGGAACCTCTAACAATTCCTTGCCGCGCATAAGCACGGAATCTTCACGACATTGAACTGTTAGATATTCCCTTAATGCAATACCGTGCTGCTGATCCCCTTTGTGCAGACAGGGCTTGTTCCTGTTAAAAAGTGTCAAAAACTGTGAACGAATGTCGGATTTTGTTAAAATAAAAGTAATTGACAAAATATAATAAAAATACTATAATAAACTGTATGTGCATTTTGGGAGAGTGTTTCTGCGCGCTTATTCGCATATTTATAGTATATTTTATAGTATAGAATAAAGCCGCCGCTCGGTTCCGAACTGCTTATTACGGCGAGAGTAGACGCTTTGTAATGGAGGCTGTGTTTTGAAGGTAGGACTTGACATCGGCTCAACGACCATAAAGTGCGTTGTGCTTGACGAAGAAAACAAACTGATTTACAGTACATATGAACGGCATCTTTCTCAGATAACCGACAAAATCGCCGAGATCCTCAACCGCGTGCGCGGCGAGATCCCCGGCATTGAGAGCGCCCCGATCGCGCTTTCGGGCTCTGCCGGCATGGGCGTGGCGCAGGACTGCGGCATAGATTTTGTTCAGGAGGTTTACGCTACCAGAGTTGCGGCAAACACCTTCATTCCCGGCACCGACGTTGTTATCGAGCTGGGCGGCGAGGACGCAAAAATTCTCTTTTTGACCAACGGGCTCGAGGTGCGCATGAACGGCACCTGCGCCGGCGGTACGGGCGCGTTTATCGACCAGATGGCTACGCTTCTCAACGTACCTCTTGAAGAGATGGACGAGCTTGCGGCTCAGTACGAAAAGACCTATACGATCGCCTCGCGCTGCGGCGTTTTCGCAAAAACCGACATTCAGCCGCTCCTTAACCAGGGCGCGCGCAAAAGCGACATCGCCGAAAGTATTTTCAAAGCCGTCGTAAGCCAGACCGTCGCGGGCTTGGCTCAGGGAAGAGAGATCGAGGGTCAGATCGTCTACCTCGGCGGTCCTCTCACGTTTATGAGCGAGCTTCGCCGCTGCTTTGACCGCACGTTGAACACAAAGGGTATCTGCCCCGAAAACTCGCTCTATTATGTAGCGGCGGGAGCGGCTCTGTGCGCCGAGCAGTCAATCAATTACGATGATGTTATAGAAAAGGTAAGGAATTACCGCGGCTCGGGCAACTTCGCGTTTAACCGCCCTCTGTTTGAGAGCCGCGAGGAATACGAAGCGTTCAAGGCTCGTCACGATAAAGCCAACGTCAGCCAGATGGAGCTCAAGGGCTACACGGGCAGCGCTTATATAGGAATGGACGCGGGCTCCACCACCGTCAAGGGCGTAGTGCTCAACGACAGGGGAGAGCTTCTCTATTCAAAATATCTTCCCTCCAAGGGCAATCCCGTAGATATCATAAAGGAGTTTTTGGAGGAGATCTACACCGTAAATCCCGACTTGAACGTCGTTTCAAGCGCGGTCACGGGATACGGCGAGGACATAATCAAAAACGCCTTTGACGTGGATTACGGCGTTGTTGAAACGATCGCACACTTTACCGCCGCAAAGTATTTTATGCCCGACGTCGAGTTTATCATAGATATCGGCGGACAGGATATAAAGTGCTTTAAGATCCACAACGGCGCAATCGACAATATTTTTCTCAACGAGGCGTGCTCGTCGGGCTGCGGAAGCTTCTTGCAGACCTTCGCCAACGCCCTCGGATATGAGATCGAGGAGTTTTCCACTCTCGGTCTTTTCGCGGAGCGACCCGTTGACCTCGGTTCGCGCTGCACGGTGTTTATGAATTCAAGCGTAAAGCAGGCGCAGAAGGACGGTGCTACGATCGAGGATATCTCGGCGGGACTGTCGCTCAGCGTTGTTAAAAACGCGCTCTACAAGGTTATCCGCGCCTCCGGTCCCGATGAGCTGGGCAAGAGGATCGTCGTTCAGGGAGGAACCTTTCTCAATGACGCGGTGCTCCGCGCCTTTGAAATGGAAATGGGCACAAACGTTGTTCGCCCCAACATAGCGGGGCTTATGGGAGCTTACGGCGCTGCGTTGTACGCCAGACGCAAATCGGGCGGAAGCGGCAAAAGCAAGCTCGCGAACGCCGAGGATCTTAGGAATTTTGTGCACGAGATCAAGGTGACAAACTGCGGAATGTGCAGCAACAACTGCCGTCTTACGATCAATTCCTTCGGCGGAGGAAGACGATTTATCGCAGGCAACCGCTGCGAACGCCCCGTAACCAAAAAGGCTCCGTCATCCGATTTGAATATGTACGCCTATAAGCTCGGGCTTATCAACGACTACAAGCCCGTTGAGGGTATCCGCGGCAAGCTGGGAATACCGATGGGTCTTAATATGTATGAGCTTTACCCGTTCTGGTACCGCTTTTTCACCGAGCTTAAATTTGAGGTGCACCATTCTCCCGCGTCCGACCGCAAGCTTTACCAGCGCGGTCAGCAGACGATCCCGAGCGACACGATCTGCTTCCCCGCAAAGCTTATGCACGGCCATGTACAGACTCTTATAGACAACGGGATCGAGAATATCTTCTACCCGTGTCTTTCATATAATTTTGACGAACGGCTCGGCGACAATCACTACAACTGTCCGGTTGTGGCGTATTATCCCGAGGTCATAAAAAACAATATGAAGGATGTCCGCAAAATCAACTTTATCAAGGAATATTTCGGTATCCACCGTCCGAAGGATTTCCCCAAAAAGGCTTACGAGCGGCTCTCCTTCTACTTCCCCGACCTCTCGCTCAACGAGGTCAGAATAGCCGCCAAGCGCGCCTATGAGGAGTATGACTCCTACATGGCTAAGGTGCGCAAAAAGGGCGACGAAATAATCGCCCGCGCCGAAAAAGAGGGCAAAAAAATATTTGTGTTGGCGGGCAGACCGTATCACATCGACCCTGAGATCAACCACGGCATAGACAAGCTCATTGCGGGCTTTGACGTGGCTATCGTCAGCGAGGACGTTGTATCTCCGCGTGTAAACGCCTTTAACACCCACGTTTTGAACCAGTGGACTTATCATTCACGCCTGTACGCCGCCGCCAAGTACGTGACGACGCGCAAGGATATGGAGCTTGTGCAGCTTGTTTCGTTCGGCTGCGGAGTTGACGCGATAACGACCGACGAGGTGCGCGAGATCCTTGAAAACGAAAGCAAAATTTACACTCAGATAAAAATTGACGAGATCACCAACCTCGGCGCGGTGAAAATCAGAATAAGGAGCCTGCTTGCCGCGATCGACACCGATTGACGGCGGAAAAGGATTGAATTATGGCTGAATTAAAGTATGACAAAAAAACAGGGCGCCTGATGTTTACAAAGCAGATGAAGCGCGAGGGCTACAAGATCCTCATGCCCAACATGGCGCCCATTCACTTCCGCATTCTCGCCTCTGTGTTCCGCAGCTTCGGCTACAACTGCGAGCTGCTCGAAACCACGGGCCCCGAAATAGCCCAGACGGGACTGAAATATGTTCACAACGACACCTGCTACCCCGCGCTGCTCGTTATCGGGCAGTTCATCAACGCGCTTCAAAGCGGCAAATACGACGTTCACAAAACCGCGCTGATGATGACTCAGACGGGCGGCGGCTGCCGCGCCTCAAACTATATCCACCTGCTGCGCAAGGCGCTCAAAAAAGCGGGCTTTGCGTTTGTACCCGTGATTTCTCTCAGCTTCGGCATGGAGAAAAACAGCGGTTTTTCGCTTACCCTGCCGCTTATCAGGCGTTTTGTGGGCGGCTTGGTCTACGGCGATCAGCTTATGCTGCTCTCAAACCAGACAAAGCCCTACGAGGTCAACAAGGGCGAAACAATGGCTCTTGTTGAGAGTTGGAGCGACAGGATCTCGAATTTGCTTATCGACGGCAAGGGCTACACGCTCGAAGAGGTTGACGAGAACCTTCACAAGCTGACAAAGGATTTCTCAAAAATCGCTTTGAACCGTGTTCCCAAAGTCAAGGTGGGAATCGTCGGTGAGATCTACGTAAAATATTCCCGCATGGCGAACAACTGCCTTGAGGATTTTTTAGCCGAGCAGGATTGCGAGGTCTGTCTGCCCGGTCTTATGGGCTTCGCGTCGTTTAAGGTCGATAACCGCATAGAGGACTACAAAATGTTCGGCGGCAGCCGTATAAAATACGAGTTCTGCAAGCGGCTGCTCGATTACATAACAAGTCTGGAAACGCTGATGATCGAGTCGGCGGAAAGGTTCAATTTTGTCCCCCCGCATAAATATGCCCACACAAAAGAGCTTGTAAAGGGCGTTATCGGCTACGGCAGCAAGATGGGCGAGGGCTGGCTGCTCACCGCCGAAATGCTTGAGCTTGCCGAAACGGGCTACGAGAACATTGTATGCACCCAGCCGTTCGGCTGCCTGCCGAACCATATCAACGGCAAGGGCGCTATCCGCAAAATCAAAGAGGTAAAGCCCAACGCGAACATCGTAACGATCGACTACGACCCCGGCGCACCCAAGGTCAATCAGGAGAACCGAATCAAGCTTATGCTCGCGGTTGGCAGAGAAGAGCTGAAAAAGAAAATAGAAGAGGAAGAAAAAGAAAAAAACGGATAAAGTAATCCGGCATAAGGCATAAATAAAAAATATAAATTAATGAACGGGCCTTCTTTCAAACGCGTGGTTTGGAGGAAGGCTTTTTATGATGTTTGGAAGCGCGGATCGGGTCGGGCGTCACGCTTGCGGTCCAGCGGACCGCGATTTGTGTCGGGATTGGGCGTTTTTATGAAAAGCCCTGTTTTTAACTTCGTTAAAAGCATACTTTGATTTTTCGGAAAAGGCTGTTTATTTATATCGTTTGCCCAAAAAATGGGGCGGACGATTTTGAGTGCAAAAGCTTCGGTTTGATTTATATGCGCATTATGCATAAATCGCAAGAATGATAATTGGCAATATTTGATACTCAAACAGCGCCTTGCACAAATCTGAATCGGGAAAATTGTTGACTTTTCCGAATAATTGAGTATAATAGTGATTGTCAGGTAAACAGTCCGCCTGACGATCGGCTTTATTCACTAAAGCAACTGCAGTTACAACCGAATAAAAAACGGTCGATAATAAATCATGATTTGCCAAATGGTAAATGGCGCACTGAATATTTATCGCTCGGCTCGAAGATAATATAACAATGG
>JBGUPW010000241.1:0-14365 GCA_045130495.1 Ruminococcus sp.
CTGCCTACGGCGCAGTACGCTCGACTGTTTCCAACCGCGTTTTCAGATATGACGCAGAAGGCTCCGACAAAGAAAACAGCTTCTACATAAAAGGCTTTAACAAGCGGAAGCTTTATGTGTTTGAGTCCCCGATCGACGCATTGTCACACGCTACACTGACAAATCTTGCGACAGGCTATGAACGTGAATGGCTTAACGCGACAAGGATTTCCTGCGGCGGCAATAACGACGTTCCCTTAGAGCACTTTATCCGCGATTACCCGGAGGTGGAGGAAATCTGTTTTTGCTATGACAACGACGAAGGCGGTCAAAAGGCGAGAGATTTGTATATGCCAAAATGGGAAGCCAAAGGATTTAAAGTGAGCGCGGAAATCCCAAAGCACAAGGATTTTAATGAGGATTTACAAGCGGTGGCTGCAACCTATAATTCGGCTGCTGTCACTTTGAAACGGTAATCTAAAACAAACAATTTTTAGGAGGTTTTTCAATGTTTATTAAAACAGAAAAGAATCGAAGAACAAAAGACACTATGTTTATTTTTAACTTTACTTCACAGCAGGAATTTGATACTTTTATGCAAAAATTGGAAGAAATATATAATACAAGCTGTTCTTGCGAGAATGATGACGATGGATTTCATAACATCATTGACACAGCGAGATACCGCTGCGATGATAAATATGCTAAAGATGATGTCGCATGTTCGTTTCTTTTGTTTTCGTCAGAAATGGCACGATTTACGAATTGTATCATTTGCCGTTGCTGAAATCTAAAGGCAAAATTACCACCTAATAATTAACGATATAATAAATAATTATATATTAAAACCTCAGTAAAATCAACAAGGAAGTGAAACCATGATGCGCAGACACAACGATCTGTTCAAAATGCCGAACGATATTTTTGACGCACCCTTGAATGCGACGGAGCTGACGGTTCTGGCGGCAATCTACAGTCTGCGCAGCCGCACGGTATCGAGAGGAAAGAAGTATATCAAGGTCAATCAGAAAACGATCGCCGCGCTCTGCGGTCTTAAATCCGCCAAGACGGTTAGCAACGCGGTGAATAAGCTCGTTCGGTTCGGCTATATCGAACGCATCGACAGATATTATGACGATTATAAAAAGCTCGGTTCCTTTGTTTATACGGTTCCCGTAATCAGAGGTCGGGCTTATTTCTTTGTCAACAGAAGATTTTTCAAGTACCATCTGAGCGCTGCTCAAACGAGAATGTATTTATTCTTCTGTAAATGTGCTGACAGCCGTTCTAAGCGTTTTTGGAACAGCTATAATGATATTTGCCGAGAGCTGAATTTGAAGCGTTCTGCGGTCATTCAGACGGTTTCCGAGCTTCTCTCTTTTGGGCTTATCAAACGATATAAGGTGAGAAAAAAAGACGGCAGTTATTCGGATAATCATTATAAGGTGATTACCCTCAAGCCGCCGAAAAGAAAGATTAAGCGCAAAAAAAGAAGAAGCCGTTTCGCCCTCGGCTTCTCCCACAAGAATATTTGCGTAAAACTGTTTTACAGATACATAATAAATCAAAAGCGCGAAAAAGTCAATACCCCTTGCATATATTTTTTTAGCAGGGGTAGTCCAAAAATATTCCCCTCATTGTATAGTACCCACTTTTATACCATCAGAAGAAAAAATAAGATAAAATTATACTTAAAGTATAGATGTAACTTAGGGCTGTACGGCGGCAGAGAAAACAAGCCGCAAAAATCGCAAGACAAATGAAATCGGAATCAAAAAACAAAACAGATCCACTCGGCGCGCGGCCGAGCACAGCTGCGCAAATCGCCGCATGAAATCTGTTTTTTTCTTCTGTTGGAAATCAAGATTTTTACAAAGGGAGGTTCTTTGATGAACGTAAATACGATAACAGCCTACTTATTGGTGAGCAACACCGACGCGGTTGATTTGAAGCAGCAGCTTCGCAGCTATGAGGATTCGAAGGATTTGAAAAAGGTTATTTCTCTGCTTTCGGAGGAATGGTATGTGCATGAACGTCTGAAGAAGCTGTATGATTACGCGCTTTTGGGCGTTTCGCCGGACAAATGCGTCTATCATTTCGGAAACATCAGGAGCGGAGAATGCTTCGACGTATATCTGAATAACTACAACGGCAACGGAAAAGACTGCACTTTCGGCTACGTTGACAGCCGTTCCGTCACGCAGGACGCGGAGAACAGCGATGAAGCTATCAGAAATTATTCAATTTCTTAAAGTGGACAAATTGTCCACAGGAGGAAACATGCGATATAAATTCTATTTCATAGATAATTTGAGAGTACGGAAGTGGTTCGATGCATGATTATCGCTATTACATTAAAGACAACTTGGAACATTACGAAATTTGGAATGGAGACAACTTATATCGCCATGAATCTGCACCATTTGGCGAGGGTGTATATGATTTGCTCGGCTACAATGATACACAGCTAAAATCTGTTATTTCGTTCAACGATTATTACAAACACCTCGCCATAGAATATTTCAAAAGTAAGCAAGATGATGTGTTGCGTCAAAACGATTCACTGGTATTTATTTACAACTCAAATTTGTTTATGTTTTTATATGATGTATTTGAACAATATCGTGATAACAAAATACAAATTGCTCCCGAAAAAAATATTTGGTTGAATTTCAATATTGAAAGAGAAGATAAAAGCATAACATTTGATAAATTAATAACGTTGGTTTCTTTTGTCGAAGGCATTGTAAGTGCATGGTCAAAAGGTGAGATAATTGATAATTGTAAAGTATTGTGTTCAATACGACGTTTTTCCGTTACCTTTGAATTGCGCGACGACGAGCTGGTGGAGGTGTTACACCCCCATTGTGTCGAGGACATTATCTGCTATACGCTGTGTAAGGCGTATTTTATGATTACCGACAAAAAGATGTGCGTCAATACCTGCCGCCGCTGCAACCGTTATTTTTCAACCTTCAAATACGGACGCAGTGTGCAGTACTGCAACCACAAAAACGATACCGGCTACACCTGTAAGGAGGAAGCCGAAATGTCCGTTGTCGGCAGAAAAATGACCGACAAGGAAAAGCAAATCCGCAAGCTCTATCTCAAAGTCTACAACACACAGCGCCGTCGTTGGCAAAAAGGCGAAATATCAAAAGACTGTCTCAACGCATGGGCGGTTAAGGGTCGCCAACAACGCGACCTTTGCAAAAAGGGAGAGATAACAGAAGAAGATTTTATCAAGTGGTTAGATGAAAACAAAGATAATTATACAGAACCATAAAACAGAGAAAGCCGGTAAACTGAAAATGTATTTTAAATTCTATATCATAGACAATTTGGAATATTTGGAGGTATGGGAGGACGGAGAATGTGTAAACACGCTCACACAGCCGTTTTGCGAAAGTGTACTCAAACTTGTCAATGATGACGATATGTTGTCCGAAAGCGCATTAGGCTTGTATGCTCGCAATATCTTCCTGTATTGGGTAGGCGAACAGGAGCTTGATAAAGCGATACTGCAAACGCCTATACCAGCACTTCATATTGTGATTGAAATTATTGAGAAAGAGCCGGTAGAGGTATTATATGCCGAAAGTATCAACGAGATAATGTTCTACATAATCATCAAAACACGTCAAAAAATAGCAGAAAAAAGATTATGGATAATTCGTTGCAAAAGATGTCACAGAATTTTTGCAAACTTTAAACAAGGTCGCAATGTAGTTTACTGTGATTATAAAGATAGTTTTGGAAAATCCTGTCGTGAGATTGTCGCTGAACGAGTAGATGGTTGGATGAAATCAGACTACGACCGTAAAATTCAGAAAATATTTGTGAAGTATTATAACGAACAGCAACGCAAAAGAAAGAGAAAACAGGTGACAACAGAACAAGTTGCCATCTGGTCAAAGAACGCCCGTGCCGTTCGTGACAAATGCAAAAAGGGCGAAATCACAGAAGAAGTTTTCGTGAAGTGGTTAAACGAAAACAAAGAAAACTACATGAAACAAACAGAATAAAGTGGACAAATTGTCCACTTTAAGGAGTTGTGTTTTCACAGCTCCTTTTTTGTGCGTCAAAGGAGGTGATACCGATGGTTTATAAAGCATCTTACACTTATTAGCCTTGTTTGTAAACAAAGAAATAAAGGAAAGGATGTCTTTTATGAAAAAACTTCAAAGAACAGTGTCTTGCTTATTATGTACTGTCATGCTTTTATCTCCTTCGGTTGAAGTGATTAACGCAGCAACCACAAATGCTGATGGTCAATCAAATGCAATTAAAACCTCTTTTGACGGGGTTCAGGGGAGTACGAAAGCGGAAGCTCCGATTTTGCAGGAAATCGAGGACGAGCGTACAGAGTTCTCCAAAGAATTTCTGTTAGAGGACGGAACCAAAATGATTGCCGTGTATGACCAGCCCATTCATTTTCAAAATGATAAGAAAGAGTGGGTCGATTTTGACGGCAGCCTTACCGAAAAAGACGGCAAAGCGTTCACCAATAAATCAGGTGATGTCAGCGTCGTTCTTTCCAAGGAATCGTCGGAGCAGAATATGGCACAGCTTTCGTCGGGTGCTTATTCTGTCAGCTGGGGTTATGAGGGAATTAACGAAAAGCAATTAAAGGCTGTTGAAGCACATGAAAACCTGTCCGGCAACAAGAGATTCACAAACTTGACCGGCGTGACCTCGGAAGCGTTGTTATCGGACGCGTTCAAAAACATTGATATCCAATATTTTGTCACGTCTACCGGCGCGAAAGAAAACATCATTTTGAAAAGTGCAGATGTACAAAATGAGTTCAATATTACCTATCAGGCGGTTGGTTTATCGGCAAAGCAAACAGATGATACTTCGATTTCCTTTGTTGATCAGGACGGAGAAGAAATCTACAGAGTGCTTGCGCCCTATATGACCGACGCGAAAGGCGTATCGAGCAATCAAATAAAGCTCAAATTGGTTTCGCAGGAAAAGAATATCGTCAAAGCCAAACTGTCGGTCGATAAGGAGTTTATCACCGACCGCGAGAGATCTTTTCCAATCACCATTGACCCGGAGATAACAAAGAATTTTGTCAGATTGTTCACGATGGATGAGTGTGAAGGTGACAGACGAGCCTATCACGGACCCTATTATCTTTCCACCGGTCACCGCGTTCTGACGAAGCTGAATAATCTGCCAACGCTTGATGAAGGAGAGCAGATCGTCAGCGCCCGATTCACGTATGATATCACTAACGGAGGGACTTTGTTTTCTTCGGAAAATGAAGACGCGATTATCGTCAAAGCGCATAAAGTGAATTCTTTTAACGGAGATTATTTAACGGCTGACAATTCTGTGTTGGATTACGATTCACTGTCCTATAACGATAACGCGCAGCTGACATTTGACATAACGAAGCTTGTGAAGGATTGGTATGCCGATAACGAGCCACAAAACGGTTTTGTTTTGGAAGCAAATGAAACCGTTGGGACGAAACAAGTGAATGTAAAGGACAGGAATAATACAGACTTGCACCCGTCCATTACCATTGTTTACAAAGATTTCAAATCCTCCGAAAACGGTTCCTCTTTCCATTCCTTTACAGCCGGTCAGAACGCGACCGCGTCGGTGTCAGACTATTTGGGCAATTTGGTTGTGAATCAGCCGCTTTATGAAGGAAACGGCTCCCGTATGTCTCCGTCAGTGTCGGTGACCTATAACAGTATCGAAAACGCTTGGGCTTTTTCGTTCAATCAAAAGATCACGGCGGCAAGCGCAGAAATGGCGGCTTTCGGATATGATTATATCTACACGGACGCTCAGGGAGCAAATCACTACTTGAAGAAAGACGACAGCTCGAACGAATGGTATGATGAAGATGGGCTTGGCATTACGCTGACAGTCGGAGATAACGCTCTGACCGTTGAAAACGGCACGACACAAACCTATGCGCTGCCAACAGCAGGCGGTTTTCTGCTATCCGAAGCAACAGAAAAAGAAAATGATTTCACCGATACGGTCAGTTATACCTATTCCAACGGCGCTGTAACAGCGATCACCAACGGCGCAAACCAGACGGTTTCCGTCAATTACAGCAATGGCGTGGTCGCTTCTCTCGGGCTTCCGGGCAACAAGACGATTTCTTTCGCCTGTACAGACGGACAAATCACAAAGATCATTTTCCCCGGCAACCGCATGTCGCGGTTTTCGTATAACAACGGTAAGCTTGTCCTTATTGAACAGGCAGACAGCTTGTCGGGAAGTGAACGCGTCAACAGCAAGCTTGGATTTACCTTTACGGGAGATAAAGTCACCCGAGTAACGGAATACGGCAGCGACGGAACCGAGGGCAACTATTTGAATTTTGCCTATGGAACGGACAATTCCACCGTATTTACGGATAAGAACGGCAAATCGGAAACCTATACCTTTGACAATGACGGCAACCGTATTTCTGTGCTGAACGAAAACGGTTATTTGGAGAGCAATCCGTCGGAGGGCTTGGTCATTACAAGCGGTGCGGATTCCTTCACAAAGAATTATCTGGCAGGAGCAATCAGTAACGCAGGACAGTATAACGGCAAGAATTCTGACGGAACGCTGACCAGCAGCGGCGGCAGTGTATCAGCTGACAGCAGCGTGAAATACTTTGGCACAGGAACTTCCATCAAGGTTGAAAATCCAGTAAGCCAATCTAATGCAGCTTTCTATACGAGCGCAACGATCCCGTTGAATGTTTCTTCCTTTGTTGGAGAAGATATTACCGTGTCGGCGTATGTGAAAACAAACGATGTTCTGCAAATCGACGGAACCGGTGTTGCAGGCGCATCGCTGAGTATCGTGTGCCATAAAGCCAATGAGGACGTGTACTATAACAGCGTCGGTATCACCGGTACAGAGGGTTGGCAGCGTTTAAGTATTTCTGCCGGGATAACAAACGATATTACAAGTTGCGAGCTTCGCTGCAATCTTCGCAACGCTTCCGGCAGCGCATGGTTTGACTGTTTCCAGTTGGAGCAGGGAAATTCTGTCAATGATTACAACGCGCTTCTAAACGGTGATTTCTCCGATAATACGTCATGGGAAACGGAAGCAGGCGCGGCTGTTTCTGTTCAGAACGGTGTTGTCACGCTCGGCGGCGTCGCCGGGGCGTTTGACGACGTGCAGGAAGAAACCGTGCAGGAGACAACTGTTGCAGCGGTTGAGCCGTCTACCTACTATGTGGAGGAAACGGTCACTTCTCCGAACGACAGCGTCATAACCTATGACAGCTTCGGCAATCAGATAAAAACAGAACGCGGCTTTGTTACGCGCACGATCAGGAAAACCTATGAGGTCGAAGCGACGGACAGCAGCGAACCGACCACCGGATCGCCTGTCAGCGAACCGACAGCCGCGACCGATAACGGCGATCCTCTCGGAAACAAATACATTTATCAGAATGTCGCCATAGGCAGAGCCGGAATCATGTTCAATTTTGTCGGTGAAGCACAGGCGCAGTCTGTTCCTTTGACGAACGAAAACAGAACGTTCGGCATAGCTTTGAACGTTTATTATAACGGCGAAACAGAGCCGGAAACCCATTATGAGGAATTCAACAGCTATACAACAAAACGTCAGACGGTTGCACTATCGGTAACGCCGTATGAAACCGATAAGGTGATCGACCATGTTGCAGTCGCTTTTGTTTATGGATACAACCAAAACTCCATGAACATTTACAGCGCCACGCTGAACATTGCGGATACCGGGTATTCAGTCGGTACGGAAGAACCAACAAGCGCGACAGAGCCAAGCACAACGGAGCCTGCAACAGAAGAACCAATTGACGATTATGTCGATTACAAAATTCTTTCCGAAGCCGTAGACAAATCACAGCCCTTTATGAGCAACAGTACGGCTTATAATGAAAACGGCAACTATGTTGTATCGAATACAGATGAAGCAGGACGAGTCGCGGAATATGAATATGACGCGAACGGAAACGTAACAGTGTATGGCGTTGGCGCATATTATGTCGAGTATTCCTATGACGCTGCCGGAAATGTGACGGGTCTCAGTAACCCTTACGCGGAAAGCGACTACACCTACAACGGAATCGGAAATGTTTCAGCCATCAGCCGTAACGGATTCAGTTATTCTTTCAATTACAATGTGTATAATCAGTTGGTTTCCACGGCGATCGGCGGCAATACGATTGCAAGCAAGACGTATTCCGCAGAAGGGCGGTTGATCAGAACCGATTTTGCGAATAATCAATATCTTGAAAACACCTATGACAGCTACGGCAACATCGCGCAAATCGAGAGCGAGAGCGGTGTACTCGCCAAATTCATCTACAATAAGAAAGGGCTTGTTACAAAAGCGGAAGATGTTTCGAGCGGCACGGTAACCTATTATCAGTTTGATTTCAACGGCAGCAAAATCGGAGAGTACCGTCAAACAAACGCGGGCGCGTTATCTTATCGAATCAGCTATAACAGCAACGGCGACAAGGTGGAAAAAACGGCGGTCAATGGTCAGGAAAAAACCATTGTGACAAGCACTGACAATGAGGGAAATATAACCGTCAGCAACGATGGCATCACGGTTGAAACCGAGACAGACGATTTTGGCAGAGTAGCCGAGGTCAAGACCTCCTATAGTGGCAGCAGTGATTTCAAAACGCAGTATACCTACGCTAACGGAACCGAGCCTAATTCCACCTCTAATGATGTCAGGTCATTTTCGCAGCAATACGGTAATACAGAGCTTTTAAAATACTACTACGGCTATGATGATGCAGGAAATATATCTATTATATCAGAAACAACCAACATGAACAGTTGGTTTGAATGCTATCATTATGATGACCTCAATCAAATAAGTCACGTTATCGACAAGAATAACCTAACATATACATTATTCCAATATGATGACGGCGGCAACATCACTGCGGTAACAAAAAGCAATTATGATGCTTCTAACAACCAGCCTTCAACGCAAATCTATCAAAAAACCTATACCTATGGTGATAACAATTGGAAAGACAAGCTGACGGCGTTTAATAACCAGACGATCACCTATGACGCGATGGGCAATCCGCTCCAATACCGTGACGGCATGAGCTTCACATGGGAGAACGGCAGGCAGCTTCACAGCGTTACCAAGAACAATGCAGAGTTGGTGATGCACTATGACAGTAACGGACTGCGTACCCAAAAGGGCAGCGTATATTATTACTATGACAGTGATAATAACTTGATTGCTATGGTCAAAGGCAACAACACGCTGTTTTTCTACTATGACGAAAGCGGAAACGCGACTGCATTTTCTCATAATGGAACCATGTATTTCTATGTAAAAAATTTGCAGGGAGATATCATCAATATTGTTGACACTAACGGTTCGGTTGTGGTAAGATATAACTATGATATCTTTGGTGCGATCACGGCGGTCAAAAACGGCAGCAACCAAACGATTACCGATACCACAAGCCTTGCTTTCTTGAATCCTCTGCGCTATCGCGGTTATGTCTATGATGATGAAACGGGCTTGTATTATCTCCAAAGCCGTTACTATGACCCTGTGACGGGAAGATTTATCAATGCGGATATGTATGTTGATACTTGCTCAGGTTCACCGTTAAGCACCAATATGTTTGCTTATTGTGAGAATAACACTTTGCAAAGTTGTGATAGCTTAGGTTCTGTTGCAAATAGAATAAGTACATCTGTTCTACAGAAAATAAGACGACTTGGACCTATACGACCTACAGACCACAGAGGAAAAATAAGAAATTGGCTATCTGATGCCGCAGGTGCTTACCTTGATTATAAGGGTTATCCTATTGCTAAGGCGATGTTTAATTATTTCTTATACAACAAAAAATTTGTAAGTGTGTTTATAGAAGTTCTGCGAAATGCAATTCGTAATTCTCGGGAGTTCACAATTGGAGTTAATTATGTAAAATATGTACTTAAACAATACAATTATTCAAAGTGTTTATATAATACAATATTTGGTGGATTTAGTTTTGATTCTGGCGATTTGCACTACGCAATAGGCAAAGCAAGTTTTCAATTAATAAGTTTTACCAAATTGAGTAACAGAGTTTCTCTGCGTATTAAAATTTTTGATACATATGATTTTGATGAATTTCGAACTATAAGAGATTTATTAAATAATGAGTTTAGAAACTCGGATATTGCGAACGATTTGGGTAGAGTATTGCAACTCAGCGGTATCGGCACAACTTATTATTGGGCTTTCTATTTTAATGTAACTTATAGTCTTTCTGGTACAATCTATTATTGTTAAACTTTTGTTTTAACTACTACTTTTAAACTACAGTAGATTAGTTTATAATAATGTGATGAAAGGTATGGTTGATATGTTCAGTAATCAAAGAAAACTTATACTACTTGTTTTATGCGTAATTCTTGTTCTCATAAGCGGGTGCAGTCGTGCTCCTCAGATATCAAAAAACGTTTCTGTGGAGAATTTTACTAAATATGCAGAAACCATTCGTGGGATTTCAAATAATTATAATCTTGCTATGAATGAAATGGAAAGTCCTGTTTTTTCTGATGGTTATAGTGCAAATAATCATGTAAGCAAAAATCTTACCCTTTCATGTAAGGATATGGAAATCAATGTTTGTTTGTCAAATGACGCTCTTGATTTTGAGCAAGAAGGAGAAGAAACTTTTCTCATTGCTTATATGCTCCCCATAGACGAAGATTATGATTTGGATTTGTTTGCAGAACTGGTGAACGCTGTGTCCGGAAGAACGATTACTGCGGAATACTGCGAAGAATATCTGCGCAGTATTGAAGTGTACGATAAAAACACACGAAATAAAAAAGCGGATTTCAGCAAATCTAAACCTCTTAATTGGGAAGGGAATTGGGTGATTTCGTATACACTTCGAGAAACTGCTTTTCCTAATACCTATTCGCAGGAGCTTTCGTTCAAAGGATTAACGTCAGCGACCCCCAGAGCTTCCAATTCGGAGAGTACAGTTTTCAGTGCCTGATATAATGATGATTTAGAAAGGGCTGCCGCAAACGACAATTCGTTGCGCAGCCCTTTTTACGCAACAAAACTGTAAGATTTCTCTTAGTTGATTAAGGGAGATTCTTCGTTACAAAAATGTGGACAAGTTGTCCATTTCGTGCTATAATATGCAAGCTGCGACTCTTTCCGGCAGGGAGGAGGTGTTTGCATGGACATCATAACCACCCTTCTTGTGTCTGTATTGGCATCTGTAGTTGGCTACTACATATGCAAATGGCTCGACAAGCACAAGTAACCGCAGCAGCGAACCTCGACGCGGTCTGTCGCTAAAATGACAAGAACCCCGAAAGAGCTGGCACTCTTTCGGGGTTCGCTTTTTGTTTGCATGGAATAAATCCATAGCCACCCTTGGCTGTTATTATTATATCATACTCCGCAGACATTTTCAAGTGTGTGGTAAAATTATTTTTTTATTCCGTTTTTGGCGGCGTTCGAATTCAATATCTGCCCGGCTTTTGCAATCTGTGTAGGCGGAATTCTAATTGTGCTGAGTTCATTTTTAGAGGTATCGCCTTCAACATCTATTTCCGCGCCGCAAAGCTGTTCGGCTTGCTCGCGGTTAACTTTTATGTAGTGATAGCGATTGCTTTCGGCAAACGAGATAACTTCCTTTGCGTGTTCCTGATAAGCGGCGAGATCCTCTGCGTTACGAGCCGCTTTAAGCTCAGTCACGGCGGCGATGATTTCTTGGAGCTGCTCCGTTTCGTTGATCGTCCACCAACCGTTAAGTATTCTGTTCTCAACATCTGACGCCGAGGAACAATCAACAGCAGGATATAAACAATCATCATTGCGGTCAAAGAGCTTTACCGCGTCGAAAGCTCCTGCTTTTTCTATGATTTCCAGATTATCGGCGATCGCGTCCGCTACCATGTCGTGGTGCTCTTTGGCAGTCGCACGGGGTATCTCGCCTTGCATAATGGCGACCTCATATCTCAACAGAGTGCTTTCAAACGAAATCACGCGCTTTACGGCGATAACATGCAGCTCCACGCGATAGCCTTTAGCTTTCAATGCCCGACAGGTATCGAGCGGTACCGCCGCCGTTCTCAGCGTTCCCTCGATAATCAAATTGTATTTCTCCGCACTCAGCTCGTCGATTAGCTGTTCGGTAACCTGATTGATGAACGGCTGTGTATATTTGGGAGAGTCATTGCCGTACTTGTGTTGAATTTCAAAGAAATACGGGTGAAACTTGCGGTAAGCGTCTGCGTTTATCACGATAACATTGCTGTTCCGTTTCTGAATCATATACTGCAAGGAGGTTTTGCCTGCGCCGGGCTGTCCTCCGAGAATGTATGCCCTCGGATTGAGGACGCTTGAAAAGGGTGCTGTTACCCATTGCTTGATAGATCGGTATTGCTCGTCATACTGAGCGGCAGAGTAGTCAAACATTATGCACCAACCGCAAGCGGAGTATTGATATTATCAATGATTCTATCATATTCATTAATGTTCTTTTCAAGCCTTGCAAACGATTCTTCGTCCTCGCAGCCAATAATCTGAGGTGGATATTCCGCTAACTTTTCAGCCAGTACCCGAACGCAGTCAAACGGGTCTGCGGTGTTGTTTAAATACGCTGTATATTTGGCGAGAATGCCAAAGGTCTTTTCGTAGAGGACTTCTGTTTTAACGGTCAACAAATAACTACGCATGATTCAGCTTCCTTTCTCAATGATTCTATATACAGTATATACCCAAGTGGACAATTTGTCCACTTTTTTATTTTTCCGCATCGTCGGGAATGTATTCAAGAATATCTCCGGGCTGGCAGTTTAACACTTTACAGATTTTATCAATTGTTCTGGTATCAACACTGCCGCTATTGTTCTTCATTTTAGTTAGTGTTCCTTGAGACACTATGTTTTCTTTTCTGATTTTATAAGTTGTGATTCCTTTTTCTTCAAAAAGTTTAAATAACTTATTGTACACAATTGCCACTGAACTTAGCCCCCTTTTTACATGATATTATAGCATAAAACATGCACTCTTTCAAGTGTACAATCTGCACAGAAATATTCACTAAAGATTGTGCATATTGCGAATTGAATATGCACTCGCTCAGGTGTATAATATATACATAAAGTTAAGGAGGTAAGCGAAATGCTTAAAAGATTTATTCATTGGCTCAGACCACACAAAAGTTGCAAGAGCTGTTGTCTGACCTGTCCCTACTTCAAGGATTGCGTAACCGACTTCAAGTAAATATAAAAGCTGTGCTATCGGCATGACGGGCAGAAAGGATGTGCCATGAAATATTGTGTAATCGGCGGTCAATATGAGCTTCACTATTACGGAAGCACCGAAACATTGCTTGCTGCAAAACAACTTGCCACCAAAAACAGCGAATATTGGGATAACTGGCAGGGCTGGAACAAGCCGCAAATATATAGAATTGAGGACACCGAAGAAATCGAAACCAAAGGCATGATAACATATGATGATGGTCATCGCATACGCAGTCCCAAAATGAACGCAGAGCCTGTTTGTTATTGGGATCGTGATAAAAAGCGTTGGATTGAAAATTGCGATGTCAAATAAACTCAAACAAGAAATCTGAATAATATTAATGCTGCGCAATCGGCATGACAGGCAGAAAGGATTATGTTATGGGATATTATGATTATGTAGAACTCAGAGAAAAAGCACTCAACGGGACGCAGAAAGATGTAAATCTGCTCGGTGAATGGTTCGAAATGCATGGCTCCCACTACTGGAACGGAGAATACTTTGACGCAGACAACGGATATAGACTCTATAGAATCTGCGACGAAAAGTTTGACGAAGACGGCGAGCTTATGAGTGCTGATATTATCGGTTACGAATTCAGATAAAAACGTATGCTGCGCTATCGGCATGACGGGCAGAAAGGAAATCTTATGAAACTGTATATGGTTGAAAGTCTCGGCAATAAAATTGGCATTGATAACTGGTTTTCTCATTGCGTTCGAGCGGATTCTGCCGAAGCTGCGATTAACCGGGTTATAAACGTTTTAACGGAATACGCTGCCCAAATGGGTATGCCCTATGAGCGTGATGGTGACGATTTAAAGCTCTGCTTTGAGGACGGAGATGTATGCTTTCACTATTATCAGTTTACCGCCGAAGAATTAATGCTAAAGCGTGATACAGAGCATTGGATACCGTTTGAGGACGACCATAACGTCACACAAAAAAGCTATGACGCATTGCTCAATTCCGGCTCTGCAAGAGAGCTGACTGATGAAGAAGCAATTGAAATGGTGTGTAATGAATTCGGTTTTGACCCTGAAAAGGTCACCATTGTACGCTCAGTCGGCGTGTATGAAATGGAAACCCACAGCCGCCGTTTGCGCAAGGT
>JBGUPW010000242.1:0-3904 GCA_045130495.1 Ruminococcus sp.
AATCGCCGCACAGAATTGATCGAGCGGGGAGATTTCAGCGACAAGATGTTTGACTGCGCGAAGCAATTCGCAAACGCAGATACGATAGTGATCGCCGCGCCGTATTGGGATCTGTCTTTTCCGGCGCCGCTGAAAAACTATATTGAAAACATCTACGTCACAGGTATCGTCTCCGCTTATAACGAAAATGGGTTGCCGGTCGGCTTATGCAAGGCGAATTACCTCTACTACGTCACCACCGCCGGCGGTCCCTACGACCCGACCTACAGCTACGGCTATATCGAGAGCCTCGCAAAAATCTTCTTCGGCATTCCGAAAACGCATTTAGTGAAAGCCGAAATGCTTGACATTGCCGGAAACGACGCGGAGAAAATCCTAAACAACGCGATCAACAGCGTACTCTTTGATTAACTGCCGCAAAAATGAGACGTGCTCAAAAATCGCCGACACCGCGCGAACGCTCTTTGTCGGGTACTCACCCTGTTTTTCCCAACAAATCGCACACAGGGCGATACACGGCGAAACAAAGGTGAATTATCCTTCCCCTCTGCATTTGGCTATCTTTTCTTCTACTTATACTTTTACAAAAAAGGGGATATACACAAAACCTAATCACTACAATGGCTCCGTAGGTCAAAGTATTTTCTTATCGCTCGTTACAAATCTTTAGAATTAATAAAGCAACTTTACGTTTTCAGCAAATATTAGCAGGTGTTAGATGGACAAGACTATAAATGCAACTGTTTTTTCTGCCGAAGAATTTTCGCCATACGAAAAAACTATTTATTACTTAGCGATTTCTGCAAGCTTGATCAAATCTTACCCAATAGCCATAGATGATATCGGCATTATTTCATCCCTGTTGAAGGTAGATGACACTCTTCTTAATAAGGCTCTTGATATGTATTCTGGCGAAGCTCTCCCTTTTTATGTGGCTTTTGGAAAAGATATCATTGAAATAAATGATTCTTCCAGTGCGGATTTGTTTTATGGCATTTTACAAGCTGTTTGGATTTACAAAGCATTAAATCATTTATCGCTTTCGACCGAAAAAGAAGCAATCATTGAAAACTATCGTTGTTTTAATTACTGTATAGATAGATTCAATATGCTGAATTCATTCTCTTCTGTTTTTGAAAGCGTATCGCAAAATCTGTTTTCTTTGGAATACTCTGTTTTCGGGAATAACACATTTTCACCCGCTGAACTCCTAAAAACTATAGAAACTATACTCTTATGCGAAGTGGATGAAGCAAAAAATGTGCTTACAAATGAAAGCGATTATATATACAATTGTTTACCTATACTTTACCGTTCTTTTGAATTTGAAATAAAAACAAGAGTACATACAGTTTATTTAATTCTATCAACTCAAATTATTAAACATTCTATTTTTTTCAATGGCACTATTAAGCAAATTGCCAATGAAATGTATGAGCACCTTTTGGGTATGTTGCAAAATGCTTGGCTTATAGCTGCACAAGTAGAATTATTACCAATGCAATATTCAGATATTCCTGAAAAGCGAACTCGAAAAGACAGAACAACTAGGATACAATTGTTGTACGGATACCCAAACTATGATTCATACTGCATTCGTTTAGATTTGAAACATAAAGGTCAAGGATTCGTTCATTATAACAACAAATCCCCAAGCGGTGTTAATTCGTATTTTTTTAGCCAAAATAGACTCCAATCAATTATTCATGAATATCCGGAAGCAAAAGATTTTTTTATCAAATACGGGAATCTCTATGCGCTTAAGGAGCCAAATGGATTATCTTTTTCAAAGAGCAAGAAAAAGCTTTTTGAATCAATAATGAAAGATAATGAACATTTCAAAGCCTTTTATAATGATTATTCTGAAAGTGATATTATTGAGTTCTCAGAATTGGTTGCAAAGCTACTACCATCTTGTTGTTTTACAACCATTGATACTGAAGAAATATTTGCTACAATGTGTTTTCAATACTCCAAGTTAATGACTTATATTCTTTTGGTGGGAGTATATTCAATAACGAATAATCACAAACTTCTACAAAAGCTATTAAACAGAATCGCCGAGAAAGCAGCAAAAATAAGTTTGATATCTGAAAATGAAATCAAAAAGTATAACACTGTAGTCGGAGCTTACTGTATTATGGAAGAAATAATAGAACAGCTCCCTTTCCCTAGAATATGACAACAATTTTTTCTATAAATCCTACTAAGGCAAAAAATATCTTTCAAACATTTCATTCCTTGTTTTCGTTTTCTCTACGCTCAAAAATCGCCGACACCGCGCAAACGCTCTTGGTCGGGTACTTGCTCTGCTTTTCCCAACAAATCGCACACAGGGCGATACTCGGCGAAACAGGGGCGAAAAACTGTTTGTCATCAAAAGAGTTGCAGCCCCGTATTCAAGAGCTGCGTTTTAGGTTATTCTTCCGTGTGCAGTGCTTCTACGATCAACCTTACGCCCAATTGGAAGCCGTTAATAAAGCTCTCACATTCGTTCAGACAATTCAGCTCAGTAACGGCGTCCTTGAATTTGCCGAACAATTCCTGCTCGTTTTCATTCATGGTTGCTTTGAGCGCAGCGTCATGCCTGAGCACCAGCTTAGCGAGCCTGTCGCTCTCACTGTCCTTCTTGATATCACGCTCGAACGGATGGACATTGCCGTAGTACAGCTCTCTAATCGTATCCATATCGGTACCTCCTTTAGCACAACAGGATACCACAGAAATCCGGAAAGTCCAGTCTTTTTCAGAACTATTTCTACGTGAAATTGTTGGTAGCGGTTAGAAAAAATGACTTGACTACTCCTTCCGATTCGAGTACAATAAAATCAGAGAGGAAGTCGCGTCAATGAGTGCATTAGAAATAGCTAAACGCAGGCGCGCCGAAAAAACCGCCTATGCGATCAACAGCATTGAGGGCGTTCCTGTCTCCGAAGAAACAAGGCGTCTGTCCTCACAGTGGGTCAACGGTGAAATCACTCTTGAACAAATCAAAGCGGAGCTGATCAAGAAATACAAGGCTTTATCTTTGATTAGGCATCGCAATTTTTGACATGAAGAGCATCTGCTGTGTGCTATTTTTCTTTTACAGAATAACCAATAGCATCAAAAGAGCATCAAAACTCTGCCGATGCTTTTTCAATACCGAAAGAATGGCTCAAAAACGGCTTGTTTAACACGTTTTTGAGCCTTTTCCATCGCCTCCAAAACCGCGTGCCGAGGGTTCAAGTCCTTCTGCCCCTGCCATTCATTTTTGGCTTCGGAAAGCGATTTCCGAAGCCTTTTCTCTTTTAATTCTACCAAAAATTATACCACCTTTATGCGATGTTCAAATTTATGGCGCTGTCGAGAGCGTTTATCGTCGTCTCCTTTGCGGTCTTTCGACGGTTGATATAAATTCTCTCGGTGGTCTGTACGCTTTCGTGTCCGAGCAAGACGGAAATGTCCTGAATCGGTACGCCGTTATCGTCGAGAATACTCGCAACGCTGTGACGAAAGCCGTAGATCGTACAATGCGGCAAGCCGGCATTCTCGGTCAGACGGTTTTCCACTCGATTGATTGCGCTGAGGTTGACATACGGCTTTCCAAGTACGGTACGGACAATGAAGTTGTGACTTTTATCGTAGCCATTGCCCAACAGCTTTGCATAATCCTCTTGCCGTTGTTTTTCCTCTTTCAGCGCTTCCAGAACGGTATCGTTGAGCGGAATCTTGCGGTTGCTGCTCGCCGTTTTCGGCGTTGTAATTTGCATTGTCACGTCCTTGCGGCTGCCAGTTCTGCTTTTGTTTACCCTCAAAAGCTTTTTTCCATAGTCTACATCATCCCACGTTAAGGCGAGCAATTCGCCCTTTCTCAGCCCTGTATAGAGGGCAAGAAGCAGGAATATGTAGATATGGCTCTCGT
>JBGUPW010000243.1:0-7378 GCA_045130495.1 Ruminococcus sp.
CTATGCGTGCATACTTACAGACATAACAGAGTTATTATAAGTTTTTTTTACTAAAATGTCAATAGAATAGAGAATATTTGTATGTAAATTTTGTACGTAAATTTTGTATGGATATTTTATAATTTTCCAATCATTGCGCAGCTTCAAACTGCAACGGCTCGGATTGTCACTCTCGCGGTCAACTTAATTGAACATCAAACTCGGCGAGGTTTCTCTGCAAGAGCGTAACGTCCTCAATGCTCACCGGTCCGTCGCAGGTTACGTCTCCGTCAAGGAAATTGTCGCCTGTCAAAGTCACGTATTCCGCAATATGACGTTTGATTGCAGTGACATCCTTGACGTCCTTGACGTCGATTTTACCGCCGAGGTTCGCATCGCCTGTCTTATAATTCGGCAGCTTCTCAAACCTGAAATTATGTATCGCGGCGTATTGCTCTGCTGCCGTTCCGCTTTTGGTAGAAATTGTCAATCCATCAAAGTAGGAAAAAGTCCCGTCGACAATATAGGTCACGGACTCGGGTATCGTAATCTTTTTGAACGGAGTTAAAAATTTATCATAACTGAATGCTTCGCTGCATACGCCGACTGTACCGGGAGCTATCCCAAACTCCGACGGCGTATTTCCTTATCAACAGGATTATTGCAGCCGTAGAACTCACAATCATCCTGATATTGATACACAACCTTTCCGACATAATGCAAACCCGGATACTCAAATTCCGCGCCCCACTCCGTTTCATAGAAAGCAGCGTTGCCGATTTCGGTAAGCGCGCAAGAATCCGAAAACATCACTTTGCTCAGACAAGGGCAATCCGCGAACATACACTTGTTTATTTTTCTTAGAGATCTTCTGATAACAGCCTTAGTAAGGTTGATGCAGTTGAGAAACGCGTCGTCGCCAACTATAGTTGCCGAATCGGGAATTCTGAAAAAAATATTATTCGATATTTAGCGCTTATTTTATTATATTATACTTCGGTTTTGTCGCAACCCAAATTTTACCGCACAAATTTTGCAAATCTGTATAACGCAAAAATCTCCCGATAGGAACCTGATCGGAAAAGGATTTCTTTAGCTCAAAAAGCAAAAAGCGCTTACAACGTACTGCCGTCGTAAGCGCCTTTACTATAAAAATTTTTAATCTGAATATTGATTGAACCGAGACAGGAAAGCCTGTGTTCTCGGGCTTTGCGGATGTTCGATGACCTGACTCGGTGTGCCTTCCTCCTCGATCACGCCGTCAGCCATGAATATCACCCTATCGGCGACGTCGCGGGCAAAGCTTATTTCGTGCGTGACGACGATCATCGTTGATTCAGAGCTTTTCAGTCCCTTTATAACGTTCAGCACCTCGCCCGTAAGCTCGGGGTCAAGCGCCGATGTCGGCTCGTCAAAGCAAAGCACATCGGGATTAAGCGCCAACGCTCGGGCGATCGCCACACGCTGCTGCTGACCGCCGCTGAGATTGCAGGGGTATTCGTCGCGCTTTTCGGCAAGACCGACCTTGTCGAGCAGGCGGGAAGCCTCGGCTTTTATTTTCTCAACAGCGCCCTTATAGGTGGTCGCTCCCTTGTATTCTCCGCTTTCTTTGATTTTTTCCTTCGCCAAAAGCTTGGGTGCTAAAATAAGATTTTCAAACACCGTGTACTGCGGGAACAGATTGAACTGCTGAAAAACCATGCCGAAATGCAGGCGGTTCCTGCGGATCTCGGCGTCCTTTTTCTTCGAAGAATCCTCTCCGTCAAAGAGCACCTCGCCGTTTACGAAAATTATTCCCTCCTGCGGTGTTTCCAAAAAATTCACGCATCGCAACAGAGTTGTTTTTCCCGAACCCGACGAACCGATTATCGCCAACACCTCGCCCTTTTCGAGCGAAAAACCGATATTCTTTAAAACCTCGGTCCTGCCAAAGCTTTTCTTAATATTTTTTACTTCTAAAAACGCCATGACGCAACCTCCTTATCCCTTATAATAATCGAGCTTTCTCTCGATGAAGCGGAAGAGCAGCGTCAAAATGCCGCAGAAAATCAGGAAGAACGCGCCGGTATAGAATATCGGCCAGATCAATCCGTTGATTTTTGTAAAATCCTCCGCGTATTTCAGGATTTCGGGTACCATTATCACACGCGCAAGTGAAGTATCCTTTACAAGTGTGATGACCTCGTTGCTCATAGGCGCGACGATGCGCTTAATGACCTGAAGAAGCACGACCTTGAAGAAAACCTGACTTCTCTTCATGCCGAGCACATATCCTGCCTCGTACTGTCCCTTGGGAATGCCTTCGATCCCTCCGCGGAAAATCTCCGAGAAATACGCCGCGTAGTTTATGATAAACGCTATCATGGCGGCTGTCATTCTGTCCCTGAACTTAAAGCTTCCGTCAGTGAGAAGCGGAGGAATGTAGCACACCACAAACAGTTGAAGCATAAGCGGCGTTCCGCGAATCACCCACACAATCGCACGGCACAAAAGCTTCAGCGGCTTAAAGCCCGACATTGAGCCGAAGGAAATTATAAGACCCAACGGGAGTGCAAAAATAAGTGTTACCGCGAAAAGATCACAGTTTTCTTTGAAGCCCTCCCAAAGTTGTGCGGAAACACTCCAAAACTGATCCATGATTATTTAACTGTGATAAGGTCGGAGAGGTTGTATTTCTCGGCGATCTCCTTGAGCTTGCCGCTTTCGGCAACCTTCTTCATTGCTTCGTTGACCTTCTGAGTTGCGTCGCTGTCTTTTCTGAACGCAACGCCGTACTGCTCGGGTGAGAAGGACTGAGACTCAACAACCTTGAGGTCAGAATAATCGGAGCCTTCTCTGAGAGTGCCGATGGACATAACATAGTCGATGATAGCGATGTCGGATGTGCCTGCCTTGACCTCCATGAGAGCCTTTGCCTGAGAATCTGCGGCAAGATATACGGCGTCCTTAAAGAAAGCGTCCTCTTTGGCTACGGTTTCACCGGCAGAGCCAGCCTCGGCTACGACATTGGCGCCGCTGACGCCTTCGGCTGTCGAATACTTCTCAACGTTATCCGCTTTTGTAACCATAACCTGCTTGTTCTCCATGTAGGGATCGGAAATGCTCATGGCTTCTTTTCTTTCGTCGGTGATTGTCATGCCGTTCCAGATGCAGTCAATGGTCTTTGACTTAAGCTCGACCTCTTTGGTGTCCCAGTTGATTTCCTGGAACTTAGGCTCAACACCCAGCTCAGCGCAGACCGCTTTGGCAAACTCGGTTTCAAAACCGGTAAGCTCGCCGTTTTCGTCCTTGTAGTTCATCGGCTCAAAATATGTGATACCGATAATCATTTCGCCCTTGTTCTGAATGTAGCTCCAGTCATCGCTTTGGGCGCTGTCGCTTGTTGCATTGCTGCTCTCGCTTTTTGCGTCGCTGCTTTTGCTGTCGCTGTTACTGCTGCTGTTGCCGCCGCAGCCGACGAGGAATAACGCCGTCAGTGCGATAGCCAAAATTAATGCTGCTGCTTTTTTCATTTTGTTCGTCCTCCGTTAATATAAATTTGTGCAAAAAACTTGCGCACACGAACGGATTTATTATACATTATCACGTTATTAAAGTAAAGTGTTTTTGATTTTACAAGGATTTTTTTGACATAATATACAAATTAAGTAGTTTATATATATGCAATATGCTGTTTTGTTTGATGAGATTTGCACTCAGTTTCTATTTTTTTTAAACACTGAGTCCTAAATACGAAAAAGCCTCCCCATCATTTGTTACGGGGAGGCTTGTTTTTATCAGATTCAGATTACTTTAATACGTATTATTTATTTAAGATAGGTCGTTGCTCCGCCGATCGCTCCGTTGATTCCGTCAAAGCCGTTGGCACAGCAAACATAAACTCTCATGTTCGCCTTGCTCAAGCTTGAAACCGTGAGTGTTCCGTTGGAAACTGTCTGGGTGTCGCCCGTTACCGCATCGATGTAGGTTCCGTTCGGAATACTCTTAAAGGTCGCAGAACCGGAAATCGAAACAAGCGCGAGGCTGTCGGTGCTGTCGTCGGTGTAGCGGCGGATATAAGCCATGTTGCCGCTGACATACTTTGAATCAACGGTGTACTGACCCTTTTGAAGAGCGGGGATCGCTCGGCGGATCTTGTTGAGCTTGATCAAATGCTGAGAAAGCGTTGAGTTGAGCGTATCTTTAATTTCACCGGAAGCGGTGTAATTGCCGAAATCGGTGGCGGTCACGCTGCCTTCAAGAGCATCGCCAAAATAGGCGCGTCCCGTTGTTGAAAGCGGGGCATTCGGTCCAACGTCGATAACCTTGCCCTTCTGGAACTCGGTTTCAGAGCCGTAGTAGATGCAGGGAATGCCGCGGAAGGTGAACATCAAATCGAGGTTCTCCGCCCATGTCTGGGTTCCGCCGGCAAAGCGGTTCTTTTCATCGGGCGATTCAGGCGCATAGTCGTGCGAGTCAACGTACATAACGTTGTAGGTGGCGTCGTTGTAATACTTGTCGCCGCCCTTTGCAAGATCAAACGCTCCGCTCGCGGTACCGAAAGCGCGGTGCATCGGGAAGTCGATCGCCTCCATACCCGAGGCCATTGAGCGGTCGGGAGTGTGGTAAGCTAAGTTTTTGAGGAAAGCGTTGTCTGAGGTCGGCTCGTCGCTCGGGTCATCCTCTGCTCTGTAGTGGTCAAAGGTGACGTTCATGTTGTTGTTGATGTCGTCAAAGCCTTCGCCCCAGCTCCACGCCTGCTCCCAAACGCTGCTGCTTTCCTTCCATGTGTAGTAAGGAGCGGATTCCTCGGCGTGACCGCGGTACCATGTGGACTGCGCACGGGTGCAGATCTCACCAAACATCAGGAAATTAGGTTTGCCCGCCGCCGTCGCCGCGCCGTGAAGCTGATCGTTGAACATAAGGTTAAGCACAAGACGCGGAATGTGTCTGACAGTATCGACGCGGAAGCCGTCAACGCCGCGGTTGATGTACTCGGCGTAGGTGTCGGTGATATACTCGGCTACCGCGGGGTTCTCGGTGTTGAGGTCTACGCAGTCGCCTGCGATCTGGCAGTATTTGCAAGACCAGTCGTCCCAATTAAGGCTCTGGAAGTAGCCCGTGTGGAAATAGTTGTGAGAGTTGTAAAGGTTATGCGATGAGAGCTTTTTGTCGTCGTAGTCGTCATCGCCGGGCATAAGCCCCGTGGTGTTTCCGTCCTCGCCGCTGTAGGCGGTGTTTTTCATAAGGTTAAGGCGCTGCTTATACTGCGTATCGCCTATCTGTGCCCAGTATTCCTCAGGGGAGCTCAAGCCGAACGAGTTGAGCAGGTAATCGGTGGGAATCATGCACTCTTCAAGATTACTCAAATCCTTTGTTGTATCCTTTGTAAACAGAGGGCAAAAATGCGATTCGCCGAAGTTGCCCGTGTGCTGAAACACAACGTCCTGATAGATCTTCATGCCTTTTTCATGCACGGCATGAATCAGATCGTCAAAATCAAAGTCGCTGCTTTCATAGCGAGCGTCAACAGTGGCAAAATCCATGGCGTGGTAGCCGTGATAATCGTAGCCGGAGGCGTTTGTCACAACCGGAGTTACCCAAATCGAGTTGAAGCCTAACGCCTTGATATAGTCTAACTTTTCGGCAAGACCCTTAAAATCGCCGCGCCACGCGGGGTCGCTGTTGGGGTTGTTCGCCTTGCCGTCGTCCCAGCAATGCACGTTGTTGCCTGTGTCGCCGTCATAAAAGCGGGTGGTCATAACAAAGTAGATCGTATCCTCTCGGGGATCCAAACTGTCAATAGGATTTTCCTGATCGGGGTTGTATTTGTACCATCGGCCGTTGTCAAACCAATACTCGGTCACGCTGTTCGCTTCGGTAGTGAGTTTTTTCTCGTTGCTGTACTGCTTGCCGTTGGCGTCGGTGATAAGGGCGTTTACCTTGGTAACGCCCGAAACTGTGTAATCGTGCCAGCCGGCATTGGCAGTCATTATCTCTCCGGGATAATACTCTGACATCGCGCTGTTTGTGGGCAGCGAGTTCCAAAGGTATACGCGGGGCTGTGTCAATCCCTCTTGTCTCACGTGAATTATTATTTTCGTATCAGTTGCAGAAACCTCCGCAGACGCGGAGGTTCCGGCAGCCGAAACCGTAAAGATTCCGGCTGTAAATACTGATAATAGAATTGTGAGGGCAAGAACAATGACCAAAGTCTTTTTCATTCCTGACATTTTAAACCTCCGCAAAGCTTACTCGAATTCCGCAATCTTTCTTTGAAGAGCGGTTACGTCCTTAATTGTAACAAAGCCGTCCTTATTGACATCGGCGAGCGCCTTTTCCACATCGTAGCCTACAGCCTCAATCAGATAAAGCTGGATGTGGGTTGCGTCCTTAATGTTGATATAACCGTCCTTGTTGACATCGCCGAGCTGATAATCGCCGCCTGACGTCGGATCTGTGGGCTGAGTCGGCTGTGTAGGCTGAGTCGGCTGTGTAGGATCGCTTGAAGAAGGAACAGTTGCCGATGAATCATCGGTGGTGGGAACATTGACTGCCGAAATTACGCTTACGGTCTTGCTCGATACGCTGTTATCGGAAGCCTGAACAGTAACTTCAATTGTGTAAATACCTTCCTTTGAAGGAGTGAATCTGTAGGTAGAATTAAGTGTGTAGTAAGCGGTGTTGACCTTTGCACCTGTGGGGTCTTTGATGATGTACTTATAGAACAACAGGTTAGTTCCGGTTTTTCCGCCGCCTGCGGTAACGCTGACGGTAGCAGCGCTTCCCTTTTTGATGTAGCTGCTGTTGGCGGGAGTCACCTTCTTGATGATCGGGCTCGAAACATTGGTGTCGCTTGCGACACTGATGTTGATAGTGCGCGACTCGGTGTTGTTCGCGGTGTCCTTGAAATCACATGTGATCGTATATTCACCCGCAGCGGTGGGAATCCATGTAGTAGAATTTCCCGTGGCAAAGTCGCGGATAACGTTGCCGTTAACGCTGAACTTATAGGATACGCTGCCCTCGGAACTTGTAGCCTGAGCCGTCAGACCAACTTCCATACCTGTGTAAATATTGCTTGAGGGATCAGCAGTAAACGAATGAACCTTGATGGGACCGGCACTGTAAATCGACCATGTTTTGGTTGAGTAGTCAAAAATCTGTCCGTCCATTGCTACGAGGTTCTCGGTCTGGTTGCCGGTACCGCTGTTGCCGTTGTCAAAAATACAATTGGCATAAACCTTGCTCGAGGTGTAAGACCAAACGTTGTCGCCTTCGCTCACCATGTCTCCGCCCGGCCAACCGTTGTTGTCGGAATCAGTGTTCCACATATAGCACTTAGGCTGCGCCCAGTTAGCGGTGTTTTTGAAATAAACAGTAATACCTCCGCCTGACGAGCTTGAGGGCTGAGTGGGAT
>JBGUPW010000244.1:0-25569 GCA_045130495.1 Ruminococcus sp.
TAAAAGGCGGGTGTTGTTTATGAAACCGTTAAGCAAAAGCCAGCAAAATATAATGCAGTATCTCAAAAAATGTTCAGCCGACGGACGAGTGCCCTCGGTGCGTGAAATCTGCGACGAGGTCGGGCTGAGCTCTACCTCCACGGTTCACCATCATCTAAAGGCGCTTGAGGAAAAGGGCTTTATCTCCCGTGAGCACGGCGTAAACCGCTGTATCAGGATAACAGGCGAAGAAAAAAGCCTTAACGTGCCTGTGTTGGGCAGAGTCGCCGCAGGTAATCCCATCGTTGCCGAGCAGAATATCGAATGTTATGTTCACGTTTCCGAGCAGCTGGGCAGAGGACGCGAGCTGTTCGCGCTGCGTATTCAGGGCGAAAGCATGATAAAGGCAGGCATTTTTGATAACGACATTGTTATTGTAAACCGCACTCCGGTTGCAGAGAACGGCGAAATAGTTGTCGCGTTGGTTGAGGATTCGGCTACCGTAAAGCGTTTTTACAAAGAAAACGGACATTTCCGTCTTCAGCCCGAGAACGACGCCTTTGAACCGATTATTGTTGACGAGGTGATTTTGCTCGGCAAGGTTATCTCGCTTGTAAGAAACTATGAGTAAAAGGACTTTATAAAAATGAAGCGGATCTGTGTGTTCGGCTCCTCCAGTGAGATCATTGACCGTGTCTATCTGGATACAGCTGAGGAGCTTGGAAAATTTTTGGTACAAAAGGGCTGTGGCGTTGTGTTCGGCGCGGGAAAATACGGAGTTATGGGAGCGGTTGCACGCGGAGTTCGAGCGGCTGACGGGGAGCTTACAGGCGTAAGCCCTGATTTTTTCAACGAGCTTGACGTGCTTACAAGGGATTACGGCAAGCTGATTTTCACCGAATCCATGCGCGAGCGCAAGGCGGTCATGGAAGACCTTGCCGACGCGTTTATTATATGTCCCGGCGGTATCGGCACGCTTGAGGAGTTTTTTGAGGTCATCACGCTCAAGCAGCTCGGCAGGCACAACAAGCCGATAATAATTTTGAATACCCTCGGCTTTTACGACCCGATGATTGATATGTTGGACAGGTTCGTGACACAGAATTTTATGTCGGAAAACGTTCACAAGCTCTATTCCGTAGCGTCGGGTATTGACGAGGCTTGGGAGCAGCTTGAAAACTACACTCCCTTCGGCTACAACAAATATGATATAAAATAACGGGGCTTAAATATGGATATGTGCGAACAATGCTCGCATTACGTGACCGACGAGGAATTCGGAGACTACTGCGACATAAATCTTGACGAGGACGAAATGGAAAGGTTCCTCACACAAAATATTAAAAGCTGCCACTATTTCCGCTTAGACGATGAATACGGCGTGGTGAGAAAACAAAATTAGTTCGGATGAATTGATTGAACTTCATAAAGATAAAAACCCCCTTCCTTCGGTTAACGCGTTTGATCGCGTTGTTGAAGTAAGGGGTTTTTGAATGGACAATTGACAGTTGACAATGGACAATTAATGACTGTGAACACGCGTTTGTGTTTTTATCGGCAATCGGACGCTATAACAAAATCGATGCAAGAGGTTCCTTTAATATCGAGGTTTCCTTGTTGCATAGTGACAGAGCTTGCCCCTGTCAAATCTATTACCGTCAATCTGCACTTAAACGCCGCCGACGGTGGGTTTCTCTCCCGAGGCAACGAACGACGCAGCGATGACTTTTACGGTAATATCGACTTTTTGACTTCGGTGCAGTGCGTCGGTGACGCTGTATGTAACCTTATAAACTCCTGCGCGGTTAGTATTTACATGACCTGTTATTTCAAGCTTATCGGTGATGTCGTTGCCGCAGGAGTCTGTAGCCGTCACGCCGCTTTTGACGTCGTAATCCGTGCAAGTTTTGATTTCGATATCATCAGCGCCGTTGATTTGCGGTATACCAGAATTGTATGGATTGTTCTCGTCATAGTCCGTCGGATCCCAGCCGCAGGATTCATCCGTGATTTTTATGCTTTCGGGTTTTCCGAGAGGACCCGGATCATCGTTATCGTAAATTACGACTATCGTTCCGATGGGGCAATAGTTGTAAATCCACTTGCAATCCGCCACAGACATCCTTATGCAGCCCTTTGAGGCGCTTTCCCCGAGCTTGTTGTATTCACCGACCATCAGAGAATCGTTTGTAAGGTCGCTGTATGGGACGCTGTGGAACAGGTAGTCATCTGATATAGCTTCGGCGTATTGTCCGAATACACCCCCCATGAGCGGATGCCAGCGGGTGTGAAAGTAAATATTGAATACTCCCGTAATGGTTGCGCTGTCAAGACCGCAGGAGCAGACCATGGCGCGCACGGGAATGGTGTATCTTCCTTCTTGGTCAAAGGTGTAAGCGGTTACGCAATTCTGCTCGCGGTTTACCATGAGGCGGTAAGGCAGTTTTTTTACCTTCTTATCGCTTTCCTCATTCTCTTTTCTTAATTCCTGTAGATTTTTCTTCAATATATCGTAGTTGGCGGTTATTGCGGTGGTAAAGGTGCTGACAGGTTCTTCTTTAGGTGCGTCTGTTACCGTCACTTCGTAATCTATCTTGTGTCCGTCGGAAAATTCCGCCGTGATCTTTGCCTTGCCTTTTTTCAACGCGTCAACTCTGCCTCCGCTGTCGACGGCTGCGATCCTTTCATTGCTGCTTTTCCATTTTGTGAGGAGCTTTTCCTCTTTGGTGTCAATGCTTAACACCTTTGCTTCTCCCGCGGCGAGAGAAATGGTGAGCTCTCGGTCGGAAAAGGGAGCCGAATCTGAGGTTGACGTTTTCGGCTTGGGCGCTTCGCTCTGATTGTCCTTGATAAACATGATTCCGAAAATACAGCACAGCATGACCGACAAACAAACGGTTATAATGCAGATCCGCTTCAAGTTCAGCCCCCCTGTCAATAAAATGTTATTACAAAATCGTTTTACAGATTACAAAAATTTAATTTTTATTTTATTATAACAATTTATATCCGAAATAGCAAGTGATTCGGTAAATTTTCCCGTTTATTAATTCTCTGAGTTGAAAATTGGCGATAACACTTACGCGATTGCTTGTTGATATTCACGGTCAACCACTGTCGGTATTCACGATTTCCTTAATGACATCATTCTGCAATAAATTTTCCGGACTTCTGCACAACATTGAATTTTTAGAGGCTCCCTTAAAATTCCGTCTCGCGGCGGTCAACTTTGGTGTTTGGCTATATCCTTTCTGCTGTCGGGCGCACAAAAGAAACAGACCTTCCGAATAATCGAAAGGTCTGATAAATAACCAAAATATATGATTATCTCTTTGAGAACTTTTCAAACGCAAAGATTGGCTTGTTTACAGGGCTTTTTCTTTGTTTTGTTGCTTGTGTGTTGTGTATGGATGACTCAATATTACTTTTCAGTGCCTTGTTGTGCATCTTCTATACAGAACAGCAAATCTTTAAATTGATTAATTACATAATCAGCATGTATATTCTTTTCTTTGCATTCTTCCTTTAATCTGATTTCTCTTTCAAAATCCTCATCAGTCCAACTTGTAATATCTACAAGCTTTTGATAATAATCATTTGGTTCTTTAGGATGTTGAATTAATATAGAGGTAACTCCTGCAGAATTAGCCATAAATATATCTTTTGTCAGACTATCTCCAATATATATTGCCTCTGATGGATTACATTGTTCAAATTGACATATTTCTAACAAAACCTTTTTATCAGGCTTTTTTGTATCAACCATTTTGATTTTGCTGTCTAGCGGGAAAGATGTTTGGTATTTTGTTGTAGATGTATATACTCTGCTAAAATATTCTGCAACCCCTAGTCGCTTCAATCTGTAAAATCCATTTTCAGGTGAGGATTCAGTATAACCAATAATTGTAACCTTATTATCTGATAACTCTTTTAGAGTTTCTTCTACTCCGTCGTATAATTGAAGATTTCTTTTACGTACAGAGTTAAATCGATGAAAGGCTTCGTTTAAGACATTTCTTAATTCTTCATCCGATAATGATGAATACTTTTCTTTGATAGATGGTAATGACAAGGTTACAAATGGATACTCAACGCTTCCATAATATTGATGCCTCTCTTTAAACTCAGAAAGTAAAACATTTTTATCAATACCTGTTATAACAACTAACTCATCAACCATAGCATAAAAAGCTGGAATAAAAAAACCAATCCAATCATATAAAGTGTCATCTAAATCAGTTATTAATACTTTTTTCATTCGATAGACGCTCCTAATGGCAAGGTGAATTCTTGTGACAATTTATCATCGGTAGATTCATCGCTGACCAACTCATATACTTTAACGCTAACTGTATTTTTTGTAATCTTTAATAAAGCCGCCACATTTTTTGTACTTTCACAAGCTGTGCTTCCTAATCCGATTACAGCAACACCTTTTACCATAAACTTACCACCGTCATCGATTACAGGATAGTTTAGATGTGCGTGAAATGTAGTATGCTTATGTCCGTGAAGTAAAACCTTCACATCGTTTTTTGTTAGCCATTTCATAAGCCTATCTGCATCATACACTACGCTGCTTGGTCTTTTTACATCAATGGCTTCAACCTTGCAGGTTGGTATATAATGATGGTGCATAATTGCAATCCTTACAGTACTCTCTGCTTTTTTCTTATCCCAACCCATTTCATTTTCAATGTTGTTAAGTTGTTCCTCAGATATATATCCGTGACCATTAAAATTGGGGTATTGCTGTAAATATAAACTATTTATACAAACTATTTCCACAGTAATCCCTGATGAGAGCAATATCTTCTTTCCACAAGAATAATACTTGTTGGGTTTAATGTGATATATTTTTTCATAAAATTCAGTATATGCAGTTGCGCAGTCAGTTGATACTATATCCGGCTGTTTAGTGTCATCTAGTTCATTAGGGAAATAGCTAAAATCATGATTACCTGGGCATATAGCTGTATTCTCAGATTTAATAGTAAAATTGCTATCTAGATCTTTTATAAGAAGCATGCCTCGTTCAAATCCGATTTGCTCAGCTTTTGTAGTTATATCACCTGTAACTATTAATCCAGCAATACTATTTTTTGAATCATCTACGATATCTTTAATGTGCGAAGACAGCGTTTTTTTGGTGGGATGATTATCAAAGCAAAACAATGTTGAGGCTAAGTGTAAATCAGACAACCAAAGAAACGAATCTCCATAAGATTGATAATATCTTTCACTAAAGTTTGTAGGCTGAACGTACTCCGAATTTAGTAAAACTATTTCAAAGTCTAAATCATCATCTTTTTTATCTCTAACAAACCAAACAGTTCTTTCCTGTTGAACTAACTCTTTAATAGAATAGATTGTTTTTTTATCAAAATTGGAATAGTCTGCTTCGTTTGAACCAAACAGCCCATCAACATTTACATAAGTAAAGCTCTTAATATAATTTTGCTCACATTCCTCAATAGATGAAAACTTAAACCAAGCATTAAACCCAACAGAATTATAATAATCTGGTGTTTTATCGGAATCAGGAGAAGTTGATTTTTCCCGATACGCTTTTATTTCTTCGCAAACAGCTTTATACAACTTACGCTGTCCAGAATCCATCAATAATAATGTAATGGCATCGCTGTTAGCTCGAGAACTCAAAGCCCCAAACTCATCAATAGGAGTTGTCTCGTTTGCTTTTTTCCACCACCCCCACCATGTATAACCTTTTTCTTTTATTATCTGTTTATGAAGTGTAATTGTTTCTCCAGCGGGTCTCCCTAAATCTCTAAATCTTAAAATAATTGTAGTAAAATCCATATTTGACCTCGATTCATTTAATTGCTAGTACAATATTATTGATATACCACTCATGTGGTTTATCGGTCGAAATAAACGCTGATTTAAACACATCAAATAGAGTTGTGTAATTAACATGTTTATTAATTATAGTTTTCAATTCATCAGTCTGTAACGGAATAATCTTCATACCATCTACACTTTTAGTATAATCCTGAGTATCATAGAATGGCATATTCTTTCTTCCTCTGAAATCTGCGATAACATTTATATCAAGATAAGTTGTCGCAAAAACACAATAGGAATTAAGATTACCTGTTCTGATAAGGTGTCTGCCCAAATGTCTGGAAACAGGCTCCATCTCCATTCGCCTCTGATTTGTGTTGTCGGCTAAAGTCGCTTCAAGCAACAATGTATGTGCCGGATAGTATTCTGTTTCGGGATATTCATATACAATATCCGCTTCACCACCGGCGGCGTGTGTTTTGGGTAAGAGATCAGCGTCAAGGGACAATTTCATATAATCAAGAATCTTACCCTGTCTTTCGCTGATTTTATACCAGAGAATACCTAACACATATTCAAAGATAGTCGGAATGTCTGCATTTTCTGTTACCATACTCTTTATTTCAGCGTCGTTTCTACTTTCAAAATAGCCGAGTAGAGTTACAATGATTTCATCGGTAAACTTCGTATCAATCAAATGCTGTAATCTACGATAACGGTTATCCTCCAGAACATTTCTGGCTTCGCCTATTGTAGAAACATTTGTGCCGAGTTCAGCATTTACGCCTTCGATTACAGTTTCCTCGTTAATTACAAGGCAATCAGCAATCTCAACAAGCTTACTGTTTGCAAACAATATGTCACAAGCTTTGTAGGCATATTTGTGCAGTTCATCAGCAACCGAATTAAAGAAATGCTTTGGAATAATATCCAGCTTTATATTACTGTCCTCAAACAAAATAATATCCGTAGTTCGGATATATCGCCTGTTTAAATCAAGGTAATCGGATAAAGTTGCCTTTGCCTTAAACAAGTGCATTGTTTTAAAGAAAACGATCTTGAATTCTGATTCCGTTGATACACCCGCAAAAGCAGTATGCTTCAAACAAGCAACCGGATTCTTTTCAATAGCTTTTTCAGAAGATGTATTAAATAAATACCTTCTCCACCACTTACCTATGTTTATATTCTTAGTTGCAGAGAATATAAGCGGAATTCGAGCATTATCGTGATTGACGAAAACAGAATACAACTCATCATATAGACGAAGATATGTCTTATCGTAGTTTCGGCTTTTTCGATTTAAACCGATTTCACAGATTAGGCTCTCCGTAACTGTGTTTTCAAGCCACTTATCTAATGCTGCTTGATAGTTATCCATTTCAAGCAATCTGTTTATTATAATATCATCAAATGAAGCTGTATGATTCCGACAAGATTGAATACCACCAATGATCTGCTCTGTATATTCGGCACTTGTACATAATGGAAGTAAATAGGTGAACTCATCTAATGATAAATATTCAACTTTTGAAAGGACATAGAGCAATATAATAAACGGTCTTACAATAGAGCCGTCAACATTGTTATATGTTTTTAGTAGCTGTCTTAGATATAAGAAGCTATCTTTAGGGATCTGAAAAAAGTTATCCGAAGTAAAATCATTTAATTGACTTATTTCTAACAGCGCTCTTCCTGCTTCGGTAAGTTTGCGATTCTCATCAATGATACCAATATCAACTAAGCCGGAGGTCTTTTCACGAGCATCCTTCGGCTTATTCTTTGCGCTTCCGACAACAAACTCCTTTGCTTTCATATAATCATAGTAGCGTGCCTGAGTGTTATTATCACCCGACCAGGTCGCTCCGTGATTTTCAGGCAAAGCCCAGAAGCCATCGAGTAGCGCAAGCTGTTCCTCAATGGTCTTATTAAAATCTTTTGTCCTAAAGCTGGTTGTTCCTAAAGCCCAGCAAAAGCTCTTATAAGGAATTTCGTTCGGCATAGCTAAGTCCTCAATAGTTAGTGATCAATACTTCTTCGCTCTTTGTTTGTTTATCTTTGGTCTGATAATTGGAATTGGAATATCCATAATCCAGATGATGTGTTTTATATTTTTTATTTGATAACCATTCGATAAGAATAGTATTCTCTTTACCCTTGCTTCGGAGAACGTTTGAAAGGGCAAAACGAATACCTTTGCTATTCAATTCATCAAGAAAATGCAATAGCTCTTTTTCGTGATCTTCATTCCAACCGTCTTGTTCGTTATATGTAGCGCAGGCAATTAAGTAAGGCGGATCAACATAGACAAAATCTCTATTGGTCAAACCGGAAACATCAAACTCATTAAAGCTCATACAAGTAAAGCGACAATCCTGACGGTGTAGTCTGTCAATAAAGTCAGACAGTTTGCTTTGCATTTTTTTATTGAAATCTCTTTTCCCTACCGGCAAGTTATATTCGCCTTTAGCGTTGAATCGAATCTGATTGTTAAACGCATATACAATCAACACATACAACATTAAGTAGTAATAGTAATCTTCCTGCTTATGATGATTGAAATCGTCACGCAGTTTCAAAAACCGCTCTTTATTATAACTACCGACACCTTTACCGCTCTCGCAATGATAATAATCATATCCGTGTTCACACACAAGAGATAAATCGTAGTCCTTAATTATCTTAAAAATCAGCTCAAAGATAACATCTTTATCAAGGTTCTTAAAGGTATTGAAAAGATAGAATAAATGCTCATCAACATCATTATAAATTACTCTTTTGGAATCTATGTTGATGCCGACATTGCAGCCGCCGCAGAATAGGTCGACAAAGCAATCTATCTCTTTTGGAAAAAGAGGTAAGATTTGCGGGAGTAGCTTATATTTTCCGCCGGTATAGTTGAGCGGTGATTGAATCAGTTGTGTATCAGCTAATTGAAACATCTGCATAAAAACAATCTTTCCTGATTATCATCAATATCAGACTTTCCTGTTGTAAAAGCCTTATAACTCTCCGAAAAGACTTTTACTTCTCCTTTTTTCTCTAAGATACGCACAATATCCTGATCGGAAATCTTTGCATTAGAACGTTCATTACCCTTTTCTGCCATATTGTTATAAGACAACAGAATATATTTAGCCTTAATATCTCCTATTAATTGCTCAAAGGCTTCTGTTGCTGATTGCGTACAGTATTTACTTTTCATCGTACTGCGATCCATTTTTCTGGCAACACCAAACACTTCGGGCTTTTCCCAACGGGCAACATTTTCTAAAAGATGATAGGCGTCGCAGTATTGTCTGGAGTTATAAGGCGGATCAATATACACCAAGTCTGCTTCTATATTTTTTACTAATTCATTAGAATCCATATTGAAGCACTGGTTATTGGGGTTGTTCTGACGGTTCGCCATTGGGACATAAAGTTCAAGTGACTTGTCAAATTCGACACCTTTACGATATGCGTCATAATGTCCGCAGGTGTTAGCTATTTTATCCATTGCATAAAGCAGGGAGGTAATCAGAATAGCTCTCTCTCTTGTATTTATATCGCCTTTTTTATACAGCACCTCAATATCTTCTCTTATATAACCGATTTTAGCACAGTCATCTCTGCTGAAGTATGTATCAGCAAAATTGTCTGTCATATAATTATCCTCTAAATCAGTTAAAGCGTTGTAACGGACAACACAATCTATGATTATTTGAGGATCATATTCTTCAGCGCCAAACCAAGCATAATTGCAAATATAATTGCTGTACATCAAATCATTTGTAATAATAACTTTATCAGTAAAAGCAGAGGATACGGCACCTGTTCCCGCAAAAATGTCAGCTATGGAAGTTATGTCAGGACACTCATCGTTTACAACTCCTGTAATAAAAGGCAATAACTTATATTTATTACCTAAATATCTTCTGTTGTTAATCAATGATGTCTTATATTCATTTGTTTTAACAGCAATCGCCATTTCTCTCACCCAAACATATTATCATTAGAGTTACACTAACCGATAATAGTATTATAGCAATTCGATTGTCCCATAAAACGGACTTTGCCACGATAACAGACAGGTAAACTCTATTAGCATATAAAAACTCATAATAATTATATAGTTTTATACGGTATATGTCAAATAAAAACTATTAAGAAACTGCTAAAATAAACCATAAATTTCTGTTTAGATGAAATAGTTAAAGCTTCCTGCTTGCCAAACACAAACAGGAAGCTTTGTAGTTACATTATCCCTTGGGAGGGAATGGGTCGTTGCCGTAGGAGTTCTTATCTCTTATTCTTCCGTTAGTTCTATGGATTACAACTTCGGAATGATTATTGATAGCGATGTCCCGTGCAATCTTAATTGCTTCACTCTGCGTCTTTGTCCTCGCAGTAGCTCTGCTATTATTATCACCCTTAACCTGCCACCCACCAGCAGGATGAGGAGTGACGTGTTGATTTTTCTTCATTGTACTTACCTCACTTTAAAATTGTTACTCTTCCGCAATGCGGACACTTACACGGATTAGAAAACGGAATAACTCGTTTACCACATCTGCAAATGTAGTAAGTGTATTTTATTTTCATCTTTATTTCTCCTTTCTAAAAAGATAATAATCTATGATTATCACATTTTTAGAAAAAGCCTGTGTTTTTTTACCTTTCTAGGCACAGATTTCATATTGCAATCGGAAACAAAGTATGGTACAATGAGTTTGTGATTACGACAAAGTACAAAATTCCGTGCTTCTGTCACCCCACAGGCATCGAGCTGCAACTCGATGTCTTTTCTTTTTCATATTGTATGTGTTGTTTTATCGGAGTATATCGAGTAGAGCAAAATAGAAGTAGTTGCGATTTCGGCTCTTTCTATCGGTGTATAGAATCTTATGATCCACAAGCATATTCAGGTATCTGTTTATACTTGTTAGAGGAATATCCGTTTCCTTGGCTATTTGTTTAGCTGTAGTAACCGGATGCTGATAAAGCAAATTCATAATATCTACAATATGAGATGACCTTGCCAACTCACGTGCAACTTCTAAATGCTGTTCATAAAGCTTATTGATTTCAGTGATTATCTCAATGTATTTATCACATTGTTTCTTAACTGTTTCAAGAAAGAATCTAATCCATTCGTTCCACTCATTTTCATAGCGAATACCGTTTAGTAAGGCATAGTATCTTATTTTATCCCTCTCCAGCGCTTCGCTTATAAAGAAACAAGGAAGCTCAATCTGCTTCTTGGAAAAAAGATACATTGGAATTAACAATCTACCTACACGACCATTACCATCCATAAATGGGTGTATAGTTTCAAATTGTGCGTGAATGATTGCAATTTGAACTAAAGGACGAAGTTTGTCGTTTGCTTCATTCATATACTGGATAAGATTATCCATCAACGGCTCAACTTTCTGTGGATCAGGGGGTATAAAAGTTATAGCGTGCGACTGATCATTGCGTCCGATAAAATTCTGCTTTGTCCGAAAAGCGCCAACCGTTTTGGGTTTCCGAACATTACCGTCCATTAACGTCCGGTGCATTTCAAAAAAGAACTCGTCTGAAAAATCGTGTTTTTTAAGATATTCGTATCCTCTGACAGTCGCAACGTAATAGTTCTTTATTTCGTTGAGGTTCTTATCCTTTTCGTTTGGTGCAACTTCATTAATCAGCACTCCATCAAGTGTTGCTTGTGTTCCTTCTAGCAAAGAAGAAGCTAAAGCCTCTTTTTGCTGTAAAGTTGGCATAAACCAGGAACTTGACACCTTGCTATCTTTCAGTTTTTCTTTATAAACCTCTAATTTTGCAGAAGCGTCAATCAGCTCTTCAAAAAAATAGTTTAAATCTATTAGCTTTGGTTCTAACGGTAAAGCTTGAACACTATATTCATTTTTCATCGTAATCCCTCTTTCTGCAACTACTATATCACTTATAAGACCAAAAGTCAAGTGTTTTGGTCTTACGACTTCCAGTAACTCCAAAATTCTGGCGGTTCTTTTAATTTTTGGAAATTAATCTGTCGATAAAGGCATATTTCCCTTTTTAACAACCAACACGAATAATTTTTATACCCCGTGCATATGAGCTTTTGCATATACACGGGGCGCATAGTGATTAATTATATATTATGTTTTTGTTCACAATCTCCATTGCACGGTTACGAATATTGTTCATCTTTCGCACCCACAACATTTGATTCTCTGCTTTGAGTTGTTCGGTCACACCTCCCTTTTCGGCAAGTTGGTTTACCAACCGAAAGAACATCTCCTCCGCCTGCTCGTCGATGTCGGCGAGATAGGCGGTGAGCTTGCAGCTTGTCAGCAGATTGGTATAGCGGATTTTGTGGTGCTGCTTGATATACCGCAAATGCCGCTTGCCCCAAACGCCGATTTCAACCTTTGGCTGTTCGGGCAGTTCCAAACAAGGCAGATAGTAATCGCCTTGCAGCTCATAGTGAATACCTGTTTTCTTGTCGTAAATTCTTCTTTCCATTGTTCATCAACCTTTCATAATATATTAGCGTGCGTCACGCTGTTTTGACTTTTTGAATCCTCTCGCCTGCTCGATAATCTCATTGAGCTTACGCTTTCCGAAAACCTTTTCCAACAAGCGATAGGCTTTGTTTTGTTCACGGAGCATACCGTTGACCTCTTTGAGCTTGATGTTTTCATATTTCAGATGTTCGTTCTCACGGTACAGTCTGCCGTTCATATTATTGATACGGTGGTAACTCTCCCAGCCCTGATAGCTTCTAGCGAGGACTGTTCGGACAAGATTTTTCAGCCGCTTGATTAACGGCTCTACAAACTTTTTCTTGTAGCTCTTTGCCGACATCAAGCCCTGCGGCTCCGGTAGTTGAAGCTCGGGATTGTTGTCAAGCTGATGTTCTATGCTGTCGAGTGAATCAGTTGCCTGCTTGACTTTTTCAGCTGTCGCTTTCAGCCCTTTGACTTCAAGCTGCTTTTCTTCAATCTCTCTGTCCAGCTCGGCAACCTCTTTAGCTCGCTCCTGCTTTTTATAATCAAGGACGGATAGGTGCTGCTCGTGAGTGCCCTTCTGCTCCCACTCGATACCGTGCCGCTCCATAATCTGAGCAAGGACTTTCTTTTCGGAAAGTATCCAGCGGTTCAGCTCGTTATCGCTCTTGCCCTCTCCTTTGAAGCCCATATTGAGCATAGCCTGTTTTAACGATACCCTTGTTTCCAACCCTCGCTTGCTGCCGGTTGTGAACGGTACAAAGTCAATATGGATATGCGGCGTCACTTCATCCATATGAAGGTGAGCCGAGAACACTCTCAGATAAGGATTGCGTTCTTGGAAACCCTGATAGTATTCGTCGAGAATTGTTCTCGCAAGCTCGGCGTACTCTCCTATCGCTGACATATCTTCCTTGTTACCGATTTGGAAGATGATCTCGTGGAACAGCTTTTCCTGCTTTCCGGACTCGATATGCTTATAGTAATCGGAAATCACCCTGTCCTTGCGTTTCTGTTTATCGTTGTACTGTTTCAGAGCTTCGTCAAACATTTGGTGGTACACTTTCTTGATTGGCTCGTTGCAGTAATCTATGTTCAAATGGGTACGCTCGCTGTCTACGTTCTCTGCCGTAAACGTTCGGCTGTTGTGTGTGACGGAGCCTTTACCCACCATTGCGCTGATCGTTCTCTTCATTTATCTACCTCAAATCTGTATTAAAATATGGTTATCTTACTGAATTATCACTAACTCTGGTTCTGTTACTCTTGCCAAGAGTAACGCAAAAGCACTTTTGACAGCAGAGCCATCAAAAATGCGACCTGCGAGCAGGTTTTGCGCTCTCCGAGGGGCAAGGGCAGCCCTTTGAAAAGGGCTCCCTGCACCCCGCCTAAACTTTACTGCGTGTCAGTCCGTGTCGGCTGTGTCGGTGTTTCACACACCCCACAATCGCTGTCACAGCTGTCACGCTTTGACACGCCGCCCTCATAGGTCAGCGTGATTCTGCGCCCTTCGTGAGTGCGCTTGTAGTGATAGGCGATTTTGTATTCGTCCATCAGACGGTTGACGTTGACGTTCAGCTTCTGCGTGATAGCGTTCGGCTTGATGTCAACGGCGAGATACTCGCACAGCTCCGTCGGCGTACCGCACCATTGCAGATTGTCGGCGGTCACCCCCTCGGCAATCCTTTCAAGCAATGGCTCTGGCGGAGCTTTCCAAAGCTCGGTTTCGATTTTGTCCAGTTCCCACACCAGCGTTTCCGTGTTCTTTTTCAAGTACACACGCTGGTCTTGCTGATCTCTGCCCGATACTTCGAGAGTAGCGTTATTGCTCGTACGCTTATCTTTGGAAAGGATAAACGCTCCATCCGCAGCACCGAGCAAACCGTTAGTACCTGAGATCATATCAAACTTATCGTCAGCGGTTTGCTTGCGTGTGTGGTGGACGACCAGCATACATATGTTGTGCCTGTCCGTGAAGCTCTTTAGCTTCGTGATGATCTGGTAGTCGTTGGCATAGCTGTAATTCTCGCCGCCGACCTCTCTGACCTTCTGCAAGGTGTCTATGATAATCAGAGAGGTGTCCGGGTGCTTCTGTAAGAAGCTGTCGAGCTGTTCGTCCAAACCATTGCCGAGCTGATGAGCTGATACCGAAAAGAACAGGTTTTCATTCTCGGCTGTTCCGAACATACGGTACAGCCGCTTCTGCAATCTCGGATAGTTGTCCTCCAGAGCAAGGTACAGCACCTTCCCCTGCCGCACATCAAAGCCCCACAGCTTTGTGCCTGTGCTGACGTGGTAGGCAAGTTGTGCCATCAGAAAGCTCTTGCCAATCTTCGGCGAGCCGGCAAAAAGATATGTTCCCCGGTAGAGCAAGCCGTCGATAATCGGCGGCTTACTCTGATAGGCGCTGTCAAACAGTTCGGTCATTGAGACCGTGTGTAAATACGATTCGTCTATATCGCAAAGGTCGTATTTTTCATTCATAGTTCAATCCTCCTTTTAGCTGGCTTCTTTATCTCTAAAGTAGCCGGTTTCTTCCCAGACTTTTTTGTCGGGGCAGTAGTAGTTGTACTCGCTTGATTTGTCAAGCTTCATAGCATAGCCGAATTTCAGGATACCCTGTTGCAAACCAACACGGACATATTGAGCGTCTTTGCCGATAGCTTTTGCGATCTCGGTAATAGGAACGTTCCTTCCTGTGAAATTCGGACAATCTATATATAGCTTATTCTCCATAGCGTATCCTCCTGTTAATTATTTGCGCACTTTAAATTCGCATATTCATTATATACGCATTTTTATGACTTGTCAATACCTAAATTTAGTAAATATGTATTTTAATTTCGTAAATGCACTTGCAATTCACAAACAAGTGTGCTATTATTATAATGAGGTGATGACGAAATGGATAATTTGCAAACCTTAATTGGCGAAAGAATCGCCAAACAGCGCAAGCAACTTCGGATTAGTCAGACCGAGCTTGCGGAACAATTGGGAAAATCGCTTCGCACCGTGCAGAAGTACGAGAGCGGAGAAATAGATATGTCCGTCTCTGTCTTGGAACAAATATCGGATATATTAAAAATGCCCATCAATTACTTGATGGGCTACGATTCGTCGCATATTAAATTAGAAACATTGGCAGATGTGTATGCGTATCTGTTTGAGTTGGATCGCAAGAAAGAGCTGAAATTTGATATTGATTTTATCAAAGGACCGGAATCCGTCAGAAAAGCGGTTTTATCATTTGACATCAGCGCAGCGGAACTAAATCCAAATTTTTACAATATGATGGATAAATTCCATACGCAGCGAGACGGTTTAGACACATATTGGATTGACTACAATATGTACCGTGATTGGGAGGAAAAGGAACTTCAAAAGAATACTTCCGTTTTTCTTACCGATAAAGAGTATGAAATACTGGATCACGAAACACGTATGAAGCTGTTCAATGAGATTTATATGGAACGAACAGGAAAACAAACCACTAACGATGATACTGAGCAATAAGCTCTTATCATAAAAAAATTACACAAGGAGGTTTTGGAGAGTGAGGTTGCCAAACGGTTACGGCGGCGTCACAAAGCTATCAGGTAGGCGTAGAAAACCCTATATGGTCAGAAAAACTATCGGCTGGCACATTGATGAAAAGACTGACAAAAAGGTTCAGGACTATGTGGTCATAGGCTATGCTGCCACCAAATCGGAGGCGCTGCAAATGCTGGCTGACTACAACAAGAATCCCTTTGACGTGTCCGCTTCCAAGATCACATTCAAGGAAGTGTACGAGCGCTTTACTGCGGAGAAGTTTCCGACAATATCTAAATCCAATATAAACGGCTACAATGCTTCATATAAAGTCTGTGAGCCACTTTACAACAGGGTATTCAAGGAAATCAAGCTTGCAGAACTGCAAAACGTCGTGGACACCTGCGGTAAGAGCTATCCTTCACTGCGAAAACTGAAGGTTCTGATGGATCAGCTCTACAAATATGCAATGAAAAATGAGCTTTGCAGCAAGAACTATGCGGAGTTCGTGGATATTGCGAAGTTCAAAGACCGCAATCCGAACAAAAGGGACAGAGAGAAATTCACTAAAGAGGAAATCGAACGCCTGTGGAATGTCTCTGAGGACAAATATTATCAGATCGTCCTTATGCTGATCTATTCGGGTGTTAGGATTTCCGAAATGTTGGATCTAAAACGGGAAGATGTAAATCTGAACGAACAGTACTTTGATGTCAGAAAAAGCAAAACAGAAAGCGGTATCAGACGAGTACCGATTGCCGATAAGGTATTACCTTTCTTTAAGAACTGGTATAACGACGGCGAGAGCGATTATCTGCTCCACACCGACAACGGCAGTAAGTTTGAGTACCACAATTATTACGATAGTTATTTTACGCCGCTTATGGTCAATCTGAATATGGATCATACGCCGCATTGCACACGACACACTTGTATCTCAATGCTGGCGGAAGCACAGGTAGACCAGACCACAATTAAAAAGATTGTTGGACACAAAGGTGCTATGACGATGACCGAAAAAGTGTACACCCATTTAGACGTTGAGGTGTTAATCAATGCAATCAACAAAATCTAGGCAAAACAAAAAGAGATGTCTTTCCATACTTAGAAAAACATCTCTTTAACTACATAGTTGATTGAGAACTGTTGTTACTTATGTGTTACTTGCTTGTTGCTTATCTAACACATTTAAGCACATCTCAAACCGTCTGAATACTCCAAAAACCCTGTAAACAGTAGCCTTGAAGCGTGCTGGAAAGCACAAAGATTATCTCTTTGAGAACTGAGGCGCTCTTCTTGCTCCTTTGAGGCCGTATTTCTTTCTTTCCTTCATTCTCGGGTCACGAGTGAGGAAGCCGGCTTTTTTGAGCTTGCCGCGCAGGTTTTCGCTGTCGTACTGGAGCAGCGCTCTGGAGATGCCGTGACGGATAGCACCCGCCTGACCTGTTACGCCGCCGCCCGAAACACGGCATACAACGTCGAATTTCTCGTCGGTCTCGGTGAGTGCGAGGGGCTGTCTGACGATGAGCTTAAGAGTTTCCAAGCCGAAATAATCGTCGATATCGCGGTCGTTGATTGTGATTTTGCCTGTACCCTGATACAGTCTTACGCGGGCAACAGAGCTTTTTCTTCTGCCTGTGCCGTAAAAATAAGGTGTCTTATCGTACATTATTTATGCCTCCTTCTTAAGCTTCAAGCATCTGGGGCTTCTGAGCCTGATGGTTGTGTTCAGCGCCCTCAAAAAGACGGAGTCTTAAAAGCGCGTTTCTGCCGAGCGTGTTCTTGGGAAGCATACCCTTAACAGCGAGCTCCATAGCCTTGGTGGGCTTTGTAGCCATGAGGGTATCGTAGCGGGTTTCTTTAAGATGACCGATGTAACCGGTGTGACGCTGCCACTTCTTCTGGGTCAGCTTGCTGCCGGTCAAAACGGCGCCTTTGCAGTTGATGATGATAACGTGGTCGCCGCAGTCTACGTTGGGGGTAAAGGTGGGCTTATGCTTGCCTCTGAGCAGCACAGCGGCCTGAGCGGCAACTCTGCCGAGGGGCTTGCCGGCGGCGTCAATGACGTACCATGCGCGCTCAACTTCGGCGGGCTTTGCTAAAAATGTTGACATTTTCATTCCTCCTGTTTTTTTCGTGCTCTATGATTATAGTATAGTTTAAACACAAAGTCAACACTTTTTTTGAAATTTTTAATTTAGCTCCGAGCAATCTCACGAAATCTTAAATTATCTCGTAAATACTCTTTAATCCTAACAAGCGATTTTTGATATATACAAAATAATACTTCCGAAAAAAGAGAATTACTTATTCATTACACTCTCGTCAAGAAGAAAATCTTCGATCCCTGCATATAGGATTCCGTTTTCATCATGCCACGATACTATATTTTCTCTGACTGCTACGATTTTTCTGAATGAGTCGCCGATTCCCATTCAGTGAGGCGGTTTCCTGCTTCCTCATTTCTTCATCGGGAATTGCGAACGCCGATTGAATATAATAACGCATACTTCCTTTGTTAGCTACGAAATCAACTTCGTGGTGAATGCGTTTGCTCTTACCGTTTTCGTCACGGGAATTTAAAGTTACGATACCCACGTCCACGTCAAAATCACGTATTTTCAGCTCATTATACAAAATATTTTCCATGATGTGATTTTCCTCTTGTTGTCGGAAGTTGAGACGCGCGTTGCGAAGCACCACATCGGAATAATAGTATTTCATCGGAGAACCGATATATTTACGTCCTTTAACATCATAACGTTTTGACTTATATAGAAGAAATGCGTCTATGAAATGATCCAGATAACGGCTGATCGTATCATCGGCAATCGCAGTTCCTGTCACAGAAGCAAATGTCTTTTGAATTTTTGAAGGATTCGTCAATGAACCGACGGAGTACGAAACAATATCAAGCAAATCGTTCAAGACAGGCTTCTCGTTTGAAATGTTGTGACGGGACATAATATCATCAAGGTAGATTTTGTCAAGGAGCATATGAAGATATCTGATTTTTATCCTCGGCTGACTTTTGTGACATAATAAACGGCATACCGCCAAAGGTAAAGAAATCCCGCCACGTGTTTCGTTTGTCGTATTCGTAAGCTGAATAGAATTCCCGATAGCTTAGGGGATTAATCCGCACTTCATCTCCTCTGCCGCGAAACTCGGTTAAAATATCGGTTGAGAGCATTTTTGAATTACTGCCGGTGATGTAAAGGGCAACATTTTTGATCTTCATTAAGCTCAAAAGCACATAAACAAAGCCGATTTTTTCATATGTGTTCGGAAGATAGGGATTAGGTATGTCGCAACCTTTTGGATCTCATCCAAAAAGACGTAATACTTTTTGCTTCTGTATGTCAGCAAGCTGCGAACATACTGTCCAAGCTCAATCGGGTTGCGATATCGTGCATTTTCATAATCATCTAACGCGATTTCAATTATGTTTTCATCCGGTACTCCGGTCGAATTCAAATTTTTATGATAAAGTTCAAACAATAAATAAGATTTTCCGCAGCGGCGAATACCGGTGATTACCTTGACCATCCCGTTTTCTCTGCGTTGAATCAACTTATTAAGATAGCGGTCACGTTGTATTTGCATTTTAAACCTCACAATATTTTTGCGTCAATACGCAATAATTTCTTATACAATAAATACCTCAATTAAAATCTCGCTCGGTTGATTCATTCTAACGGAGCGAAAAACCATATTATCCGATTTCAACTTTGAACATCGTATCCGACAAGGTGAATTTGTTGTGTATGGTGATGCTTCCGATTATAACTCTCTTTTTAGCACTATTGCACATATAATAAAGAAACAAGGCAAAATCATATAGAGTTTACATAATTTTCACGAATATTTCACATTATGAATATATGACGTTCAAATTAAAGGGTTAGTATATAGTCACAGCAAACGAAGGAGGTGAAACCGATGCAAAGAAATCAACCGTCGGTAGTTGCCTGTGTAACAAGCCAATATGAATGTGACCGAATAATTGAGGCGGCGGAACAGATTGCCGCGGAATATGATTGTGAGCTCCATGTGCTGAGCGTATTGATGCCGACAGAAAATTACGCGTTGATAAGCGACAAGCTGGAGTATCTCAACAGGGTTTCTAAGAGCGCCGGAGCTGATATGACCGTGATTTTCAGCAGCGACGCGCCGAAAGCGGCAGTTAAGTTCGCAAAAGAAACCAACGCCGTAGAAATTGTGGCAGGCATGCACGACGGCGGACGCGAGAGCTTTTTGGTTCAGTTCAATCAGCTTGACCCCACGATTTCGATCACTATGGTAGACAAAAATCGCAGTGTCTACACAATGGATGTGCGAGCCAAACGCACGTTCTGATTTGGAAGGTATATATTTCATAGAGTACATTAATTAATAAACAAAACTTTTTCCAATTATTTCCATCTCCTTTCTTTATAATATAAATCTCTCTTCACAGAGCGCTTCGGAAAGCAGCCGGGGCGCTCTTCTCCTTTTGCAAATAATATGGGAGCTTCTGCAAATTCCCTGCCGCGCATAAGCAAGTTATATTAGAGGCATAATCTTCCGCACTTCTGTATGACATTGAATTATCAGAGATTCCCATAAGCTTTCGGGTGCAGTCCGATTATAAATACCGGATACAAAAGTGCACGTGGCAGGGTTAAGCAATCTCCAAATAAAAAGTCTCCAAATAAAAAACATAATATAAGGATAAAATTTCATAGAAATTTATTCATATATATTGTTTTTGATTTCGTTTTGTTGTATAATCATTATATATGTATAAATTTTTAAGAACAGGTGAATGTTTATGAGCGATCGTAACAGTTCCGATTATTTTAATCTGGACAATTTTGACGAAAGCCTCGACAGCCGTGATTACCGCCGCCGTCAGTCGGTAAGGCGTGGAAATTCACAAAGCGGGAGCCGTCCGTCCTACAACAGAAGACCCTCCAACAACAGGCGCAACCGCAGAAGGCGCAACCGCACCCGTATACGCAACCGTATTGTGATCGTAACATCATTTATTTTGGTGTTGGTTCTGCTTATAACCCTTATTGTGCTGATGTTCAAGGGCTGCGGCAAAAAAACGACTCCGGAGGGCGTTTCCACCGACATAAAAGCAAAGCAGAGCAGCTCTGTTGAAGGCACTACCTCCGCCTCAAATACTCCGGCACCGACAGGAGACAAGCTTTCAACTACAAACTTCATTCCTGCCAAGCCCAACGACGACAGCTCAATGGGAGAGGTTTCGGGCGCCATTTATGTTTGGAACCGTCAGGGCTTCGAGCTGTTCGGCGGCAGCGATGACATGGCAAAGGCTTATGCCGAAACGGTAAACGACCTTGCGGGCAAGGTCAGCGACATGAATGTTTACAGCATTATGATTCCCAACCACACCGAGATGGGACTTCCCGACCGGCTTAAAAATGAAGTTCCCACAAACTCTCAGGCTGACAATATCCGCACCGCTTATGCCGCGATGGATACAAACAAGGTCAGACCTATAAATGTTTACAATTATCTTTCGGAACACTGCAACGAATATATTTACTTTAAGTCCGACCATCACTGGACCGGTCTCGGCTCTTACTACGCCTACACCGCGTTCGCCGATACTTTAGGTATGCCTACAATGCCGCTTTCGGAATGTACCGAAAAGACGATTGAAGGCTTTACCGGCACGCTGAAGAACCTTTCCGAAGGTCTCGATACCGATACTGTGCATTACTGGCAATTCCCGTATACGGTCAGCATGGATATAACCGACGCCAACGGCTCTGTTCAAACCTATGACAGCCCGTACTATGAAAACGAAGAGGGCGGCGACTACACCTACGGCGTGTTCATCTACGGCGATAATCCGCTCACCGTGCTCCGTTCAAGCTCGCCGAACGCGGGTCAGGACAAAAAGATTGCGGTAGTCAAGGAGAGCTACGGCAACGCGTTTGTTCCTTATCTCACAAATAACTATCAGGAAGTTCATGTTGTGGATCTGCGTTCATTCCGCGATGTTTCAAAGGATAATCTGGCAACCTACTGTCAGAACAACGGAATCACCGATTTGCTGTTTATAAACGGCGTTATGAGCGCGAACAATCAGATGCATCTTGACAGCATGACTGATCTTTTCAAATAACAGGCGCGCATTAGTTGAGGAAAGGGGGCAGCCGGAACATGATTGCGGAAAATGTAAGGGGTACTTTATTCGGAAAAATAACCGACGGATTGTATTCCGCCTATGTAAGCTCGGCTTCTGTTAACAACAGAAGCGCGTACGTGGTGACGCGGAAAAAGCTTAAGGAATATTTTGACGGTGTTGTTGTGGCTGTCGCCGAGTTTGAAGGTCTTACGGGAGACAGATTGATCGTCGCACAGCCCGGAGAGGTCTTTTATGAGCCGGAGCTCAGGGCTACGCTCGCTAAACTGAAAAATGTTTCAGTCAAGAGTATTCGCTGTCTATATGAAAAATCCTGCGGCGGAATAATATTCTATAAAACAAGACAAAACACAAAAATACTGCTTGTTAAAAACAGCAACGGCAGATATTGGAGCTTCCCTAAGGGACATATTGAGGAAGGCGAAACCGAGCAGGAAACCGCCGTCCGCGAAATCAAAGAAGAAACGGGTCTTGACGTGACGATCGTTAAGAACTTCCGCGAAATCAGCGAATACTGTCCGTTCGGAAAAATCCGCAAAAGAGTGGTGTTCTTCCTTGCGAGAGCCTTTACCGACAACGTGAAGATTCAGGAAGAGGAGATCGACAGCTATATCTGGGTAGATTTGCAGCAGGCAAGAAAGCTCTGCACTTATGATAATGACCTCAGAATCATAGAAAAAGCCGAAACAGCCATTCACTTGATGAGGAACTGATTCGAGCGTGACGCTCGAACCGTTCCGCACTTCTTGCAAAAATCAAAAACCCTTTCCTTCAAAACAAAGCGTTGAAGGAAAGGGTTTTTTGAATGTGGGATGTTTTGGAATGTTGGGATTGAAATTTTACAATACCTTGTGTGACTGTAGTTCGGCAGGGAGCTTCCCTGCAATTTGAAAATGCCTGAAACACCGCACACATCACTGCATAAATGAGCTGTTATCTCTAAATTAGCTTTTCTTTAAAACTCCGTTTATTCCGCCGAAGCTCATTGTGCTTATTATCTGCGTAACCTCTTCGATCGGCACGGTTTTGTCGGAGCTGAACCAATGCTGATAAACCGAAAGCATTCCCGACAGCACGTAGTCGATCATAATATCGGCGCGGTGCTCCTCAATGTCGAGCTGCGAGACCATTTTTTCGCGCGTTTTATTTTTCAGCAGATTCATAATTCGGGTAATAAGAGCTTTGTTGCCGTTCATAGACAGCAGATATCCGAAAAATTCGGGATCCATATTAATAAGTATACTGAAACGCTCAAACAGCGAGTAGGGCGCTTCCATTGTTTTGCTGAATTCTATGTCGCCCAGCAATTCCTCATAGCTTTGTGATATGTCGTTTTCAATGTCTTCCACTACCTGGTAAACTCCCGAATAGTAGTTGTAGAAGGTTTTGCGGTTTATGTCGGCAGTATCGGCAAGCTCTATAATAGTGATGTCGTTTATATCCTTTTCGACCATGAGCTTGGCGAAGGCGTTGCGGATCGCGCGTTTGGTTTTAAGCACCCTGCGGTCAACAGGTTTAACCTTTTTATCCATTTTTTTTACGTCCTTTCAGCATATTTCGACATTTTTAAAGATTAGTGAGTAATAAGCAACAAAACAAGCTGTAAGTGTATAATTATATACAATACAAATCAATAATGTCCATTATCAATTCCGCGATTATATTATATTATATAGCTTGGGGAAAAGTCAAGTATTTCGATTCGATAAAGAAATTTTATCATTATAATATTAATTTGATTTTTCGTTCGGATTAAAAAAACAGCAAAATACAGGGAACCTCAAAAGATTCCCTACAGGCATTTCTCCGCAATTTTTATTTGTTTAGGAAGATTGAATATGCAAAACACCGTATTGGACGGCATATTATTTGCGCGTCTGCTGCGCGGCGGCGCCGCCTGCCTAAAGGCTAACGCGATGACCGTCAATGATCTTAACGTGTTCCCGATTCCCGACGGCGACACGGGCGACAATATGTTTTTAACAATAAACTCGGGCGCTTCGGCGGTCGGCGAGGGCTATGACAGTCTTTCACAGACCGCAGGCAAGGCGGCAAGCGGAATGCTGCTCGGAGCGAGAGGAAATTCGGGAGTTATTCTTTCCCGTATTTTCGCAGGGCTTTCCAAGGGCTTCGAGGGCGTGGCGCAGGCAGATGTTAAAAAGCTGGGAGCCGCATTTGAAAGCGGTGTGCGCGAGGCTTACGGCGCTGTTTCGGTGCCCGTTGAGGGAACGATACTCACAGTGCTCAAGGATTCGGTAGCAGCTGCCAACAGCAGGATCACCGATGAAAGCACTCTCGAATCATACTTCGCGGATTTCAGCGCGGAGCTGAAGCAATCGCTCGAACGCACTCCCGACCTGCTCGATGTTCTGCGGGATGCGGGAGTCGTTGACAGCGGCGGCGCCGGCTTGGGATATATCATCGACGGCTTTATAAATGCTCTCGGCGGCGATATCGCGGCGTCCGAAGCTTACTCGGCGCCTCAGACTCACAGCGTTGATCTCGACGCTTTTTCAGCCGACAGCGTTCTCGAATTCGGCTACTGCACCGAGTTCCTGCTCAGACTTCAAACCGGCAAGGTCGATATCGAGAATTTTAATGAGGAAGTAATAGCCGATTACCTCAACAGGGTAGGCGATTCGGTCGTCTGCTTCAAAGAGGGCACCGTTGTAAAGGTCCACGTTCACACAAAGAAGCCCGGCGACATTCTCAACGAAATGCAGCGCTACGGCGAGTTCCTCACATTTAAAATGGAGAACATGACCTTGCAGCACAATGAAAACCACATGAGCGAAAAGCTTGCGGCGACGGCGAAGAAGAAAACTCCGCGCAAGCCCTTCGGCATTGTCAGCGTAGCGGCGGGCAAGGGAATAAAGAACGCTTTTTCGGAGCAGGGCTGCGACGTAGTTGTTGACGGCGGACAGAGCATGAACCCCTCGGCAGAGGATTTGATCGCCGCTTTCAGGCAAATAAATGCTGACGTTATCTTTGTGTTCCCCAACAATTCAAATATTATTTTGACTGCGAATCAGGCGGCTCAGCTCTACGATGATGCTGAAATTTGCGTTCTTCCCACAAAGACCATCGGCGAGGGCTACGCTGCGATCTCAATGCTCGACACCACTCTCGGCAGCACCGAGGCAATTACAGCCGAGCTTGAGGAGATCATTTCGGGCGTCGTCACGGGAATGGTCTCCCGCGCGGTGCGCGATACCGAGATGAACGGTGTGTCGGTTCACAAGGACGATTATATCGGATTTGTAGACGACACGGTTTACACGGACAATCCCGACCGCAGTGCCGCTGCCGAGGAGCTTTGTGAGGCTTCGGGAGCAAAACGCTATGATATAATGCTTCTGGTTTGCGGCGAGTCCGTGACCCCCGACGAAGCACAGACGCTCTACAGCAAGCTTCAAAATAAGTACAGAAGAACAGAGATAGTTATGATCGACGGCGGACAGCCGGTTTATGATTATATTATTATTTTAGAATAGGAGAAATAAAAAAATGAGACCTGTAAAGATTGTCACCGATTCCTGCTCAGACCTTCCCAAGGAGCTTCGCGAGAAATACGACATCGACTATATGATGATGAACACCGTAAAGGACGGCAAG
>JBGUPW010000245.1:0-19612 GCA_045130495.1 Ruminococcus sp.
CCGATATTTACCGCCATAGGGCTATAAACGGGACAATGCTTTTCCGCTGATCAGCGGCATATCAACGTGACCGGGAGTCACGCAGCGGGCAACCGGACGCTATGCTTGCCTATGCGCATACACATATACACATACTGCTATGCTATTTCTGCATTGTCAACCGCTACACCGTTTTTATACAGTTCTTCCGGTGCTATATCAATATCGCCATTCTGCCAAACCGTAACGCCGTAATCAATATAAACACCGTTAAATACATCAATGTTTTTCAGCGGCAGAAAAGCGGCTTTTTCAAGGAGCGGCTTGCAATCATATACTTTTTGCTCCCCAGTATTAAAGCGCACCCAAAGCATAAAGTTTTTGAGCGGGCGGACACCGCACACGGTAATTTCGGGCTTTTGTTCGCCTGCATAAGCTATACCGTCAAGGATATACATTGTCACACCTCCCTTATTTTAAAGGCTCAATTTTGCCAAACTCTACGCCGCGAACGGCATTATTCCAAGCCTTATATAATTCATCTTCATGAATAGCCGCCCACGCCTGCACCAAGCGCAGCTGCTTAACCGGCAAGCTGCCTGCCAATAATTCACCGTCAACGCCTACAGACGCTTTATACTCGGCATAAAACACATGAAAATGTGGCTTGTGGTGCTTTTCATCGTCCATAAAAATCATCTTTATGACGATGTTATAGAATCTGCATAACTCAGGCATTTTATTCAGCTCCTTTTATTGATCTCGTTCTATTTTTTCATCTATAGCCTTGTTTATAAAGCCGTTTAGCGTATCACCCTTTGCAGCGGCAAACTCTTTTATAGCTTGTTTTCTGCCCTTTTTTACCACTAAAGAAATACGCTCACAATTTTCAGCTTGCCACTTGTTTTTATATTCTGTCTTTCCTGCCATTGTTTTCACCACCTCCGGGGCGCTGCTATATAGCGGCACCTCTTTCATTGTACCTATATTATATCATAAAAAACAATCTTGTGCAAGATACAAAATAACCAAATCTTACACACGATATTTGTACAATATTCCGACTTGTAATCGTGTACACGATATGCTATAATATAGGTACAGAGTTAAGGAAAGGGGCGCTACAAAATGACAGGTAGATACGCAAGACACAGCAAGGTAATGACGATCGCTAACAGACTCGTAAAGCAGGGCTACAACAGAGCTAATGCAATGGTCAAGGCGTGGGCACTTGTCAAAATGCCCCGGCTGCTTACCAAGGTCAGCGGCGTGACATACGGCAAGCGTCAAAAGGCGATCGAGCACTTGAAGCGCTACGCGCCGGAACTTGTCACGATGTCCCTTTACAGGGACACCAAGAACACCTACGATCAGAACGCTATAGCAGTGATCGCAACGGTACAGGGCAAGGGCAGCTATACAATGGGTTATGTTCCGAAAGCTCTTGCAGCCTTTATAGCGCCGCTGATGGACAGCGGAAAGAGAGTGTACAGCACCCTCAAAGCTATTAAAGGACTGTATCAGCCGTATATGAACTACGGTTTAGAAATCGAGGTGATAGTATAAAAAGCTATTACCTCGCCCGAAAGGGGGTGAAAATATGACAGAAAAGACCGCTATTGCTTATCTGGGCAAAGCCGTTATGATTATGACGGACGAACAAATAAAGGAATTTTACAGCGGATTTGCCGCTAAAGACAAGCTGTATTTCTTAGAGAGAGCCAATAAAAAAGCAGTGCGCAAGCTGCTTGAAGCTCACGAAATGAAGTAATACAGCGGAACAGCCAGAAAAAAGGAAAGCTCCTCCGGAGCTGACAGTACCGGGGGAGCTGAGCAATAGAACCGCAAGAGCAAAGCGGTTACACCTATATTATAGGCTATGCCGCTGCACAAGTCAACAAACAAATAATACACAAAGACACAAAAAGGAGCTGAAACAATGGCAAATGTTATAATATCGAAAGATTCACGTGCTTCTTCCACCGTGCAATAACAACCTTCTTCCATGCTGTGCTCTACATAATCCTCTTTGTATGTGTCACGCATTTCCTCAAGAAAACCATCTGCGCCCAACTCCCTTATTTTTTCGACAAAAAATTCTATACCACCACCCATATATGAAGCAAATGACAGATCCCCTTCAACGGCAGGGCGATAGAAAAATATTACAAATGTAAGATACGAGAAAAAAGTGCAAAGCTGCTCCCAATTAAAAAACATTGAAAAGCTCATATCGTTTTTTTTCAATTCGTCAGCCAAACAATAATACCAGTGGGCGAGCGTGGAACTGCTTCTGTCATAATCTATTTCGTCCCATTCTTCGTCTTCTTCTGTTTCTTCAAAGCTTCTTATATCTTTCGACTTGCGTGCGTTCTGATTACCTTTAGGTGCGCCGCCCTTTTTGCCGTTTTCGCGATTCTGCTGGCATTGCCTTTCGTATTTGCCGCGGGTTCTGTCAATAAAGGTTTTTAATTGCTCGAACACAAGCTTGACAATCGGCGGTTGCTTGTTCAGCGCTTCATCAATGCTGCGGTTGCGGAAATAATCAAATGCTAAACGAAAAGCAACGCCGCATTCCTCGTTGCTCAGATTATCGGTCATATCCATATGATCTACGGTTATTTGCATATAGAACAATGGATTTTCTTTTTTATCCAACTATTACCACCGCCTCAATATATCCGTCTGAGACCGCAGGCAGCGGAAAAGCTGTCTTGTTCGAGTGTGGGGTTTTCAAGATAATCAAGCAAGCCGTCAAAATTAATCAGCCGCTTGCGCCCGCACATAACAGTGGGTATTTTTCCGCTGATAGCGAGCTGACGGATAAAATATTTTGAAACAGCGGTGCCGCTGTCCAGTTGTTTAAGCTCTGCATACGCTTCATCAAGTGTGCGCATACGTGCAATTGTTGCCATAAAAATTTCCTCCTTTACAGCCCGCCCGAATAATGATATAATCGGGGCAGAGCTGTTTTCCCATTTGTTTTTCAGCTTTAGCCGTTTGAGGTGCTCCACCACCTCAGACGGCGTTTTTCTTTTCAGCGGCGATCTCGTCAATTATGGCGAAAATGCGCTGCTTTTCGTCGGCAGGCAGCTCCCGGCGCAGCTTGCGTGTCATTGTCGGCTCACTAATGTGCAGCGTTTCGGCGATCTCCCAAAAGCGAACCCCTTTTTCCTTTGCCGCTGTTCTAACATCATTGTTTTTTACCATTTTTTCAAATCCTTTCTATTTTTATATTGACAAATCATCATCACACCTATATAATAAGAACGTGCAACAATTATCGTCATCATAATTATAGCACAACAAAAAGAAACTTGCAACATTTGTGTGTGAGAAAATTTCGATTACAACAAATTTGTGCATTTGTGAGTTGCTTAGAGGTGTATTTGCAATGGATTCCACAAAAGAAAACAAGAAAAAAATAAAAGCAAGAGAACTATTCTCGATGAGTGCAAGTGAAGCATTTGGCATAAGGTTGAAGCAACTGAGAGAAGCTGTTGGAATAACACAGGCAGACCTTGCTGCTGAATTAGGAGTATCACGCGGCTCAATCGGGTATTACGAAAACAAAGAAAGAACTCCTGATATTGAATTTTTATCCGCTGTAGCACAAAAATTCGATGTTACTTACAATTATTTGTTGGGAGAGAGCGTGAGCGCAATTCCTGAATATGCCAATATCTCAGATAAATTGATGTTGTCAGATTACGCTATTTCCAAAATATTTGAGTTGGATGATTATAATCAAATTTTGTCAAGAATTATTGAAAATGATAGCTTTGAGAATCTATTCAAAGCAATAGAAAACTATATGGACAAGGAAAATGATGACTTTGATTTGTCTGAATACTATGCGTTTATGGTATCAAAGCTATTTACTACGATATTAACAGAAATAAAGAAGGATTTTCAAAAAGAAAATAAAATACCGAAAGATGAAATATGTGCAACACCATCAGTAGACAAACAGCAGGCGATAGACGCAGCAACAAAATCATATAGTAATAGTTTGGCAGGAAAGGCAAAAAGATATTTTTCAGAAAAGGCAGGCGACGAAAATGCCCACAATTGAAAAGCGCGGCGATTCATACCGCATTACAGTGTCCTGCGGCGTAGATATCAGCGGAAAGCAAATCCGCCGCCGCATGACATATAAGCCCGACAGCGGAATGACAAAAAAACAAATCGAAAAGGAAGTTCAGCGGCAGGCGGTGCTTTTTGAGGAACAGTGCCGGAACGGGACCGCGCCGACGGACGGAAGAATCAAGCTTGCGGATTATGTACCGATATATCTTGAAACGGCAAAGCAGCGGCTTTCTCCGCTGGTGTATGAAAGATATAACCGTATGCTTGACATCTGTATTGTGCCTATGCTCGGACATTTCAAGCTTAAGGACATTAAACCTATACACATACAACGGTTCGTAAACGCGCTGGAAGAACGGGAAACACATTTCGACGGCAAGCCGGGAAAGCTTTCGCCCTCAACAATTCACCGATATTTTACAATGGTGCAGTCGGTTATGCACAGCGCTTATAAAATGGGGCTTATCGGAGTAAATCCAGCAGACCGCGACCGCATTACTTTACCCGGGACAGCGGAAGAAACAACAGAGATATTCAACGAGCAGGAGCTTAACGTTTTGCTGCACGCACTTGAAGCAGAGCCGCTGCAATTCCGCTTGCTGATTCATTTGGCGCTTAATACCGGCTGCCGCCGCGGGGAGCTTGTCGGCTTGAAGTGGAGCGACATTAATTATAATACGGGGATCCTCACCGTCAGCCGAAGCAACTACAAGCTGTCAGGGGATAAGGAAATCAAGAGCAAGTCAACCAAAACCGGCAAGAGCCGAAAGATAATTTTACCGCCCTATTGTTTGTCAATGCTCAGACAGCACCACGCCGATCAGCTTCAAACTCAATTGCTGTTGGGCGACAAATGGCAGGGCGATGAATGGGTATTTATTCAGGCAGACGGCAAACCGATGTATCCGAGTACGCCGACGCTTTTATTCAGTCGGTTTCTAAAGCGGCATAATATAGAGCATAAGAAGTTCCACGCCCTGCGCCACACCTCGGCGACGCTGCTGCTGAGCAACGGTACCAACATCAAGAACGTCGCTGCACGTCTGGGACATTCTCAGCTAAAGACAACGGACAGATATGTTCACGCAATAGAGCAGGCTGAGAGGGAAGCGGCGAATACGCTTGACAATCTGCTGAACCCGGCTAAAAACAGAATCACAGCATAAGAAAAAGCTGTACCTCTCTATATCACAAGAGAGATACAGCTTATTACTTGTCCCGGACAGCGGCAAAAAACGCCCCCAAAAATGCCGTTTTATCGGCAACTAACCCCAAATTCACCCCAAAACGGGCTATAATTCTTTTACGGAAATAGAAGAACCGCAACGAAAACGCCTGTTTTTGGCTTTCCAATGCGGTTTTCCCGTGGAGCTGATAACCGGATTTGAACCGGTGACCTCATCCTTACCAAGGATGCGCTCTACCTACTGAGCTATATCAGCGGATATTTACTTTTGCCTGAGCCTCTGATTCCGGGTCAATGAGAATTTCATCCGCAAGACCGTTGTTGAGGACGCGGTTTTTAACACAAGCAGTATTATAACACATATTATTTTAAATTTCAAATGTTTTTTGAAAATTTTTTAAATTTTTTTATATTTTTTTAAAAATCCTTGATTTTGACGCGTTTATCCCGACAGCATTCACAATCCGCGCCGCCTTGTGAATTGTTTTGATGTGCATTTTGGGCAAAATATGAAAAACTATTGATTTTTCGGCTTATCGGTGATATAATTTCATTGTAGAATACTTGAAACTTAAGGAGTGGGCAAAGGGTCCGCTCCTTGTTGTTTAGTTTGGAGGGATATAATGGCAAAAAGCAAGGGCGGCGTTACCGTTTCAAAGGTTTGGGAGCTTTGCGAGCCGATCGTCGAGGGCTTGGGGCTTTCGCTTTGGGACGTTCGCTATGTAAAAGAGGGCGCAGGCTGGTTCCTGCGGGTGTTTATCGACAAGCTCGGCGGCGTCGATATCAACGACTGCGAAGCGGTTTCACGCGCGATAAACGACCCGCTCGATGAGCTTGACCCCATTGAGAACGCTTATTGTCTGGAGGTTTGCTCTCCCGGGATAGAGCGCGAGCTTGTTCGCGACGCCCATTTTGAGCAGTTTATCGGAGCCGATGTTATGGTTAAAATGCTCCGTCCCATTGAGGGCGTCGGCAGAGAGTTTGACGGCGTGCTGAAAGCCTATGACAGCGGCACGGTCACGATAGAGGACCACAGCGGCGAGAACGAGCTGAGCTTCAACAAAAAAGAGGCGGCTTGGATCAAGTTGGATGATTTTGATTAAACAGATCACCGCTGTACTATATATAATGAAAACGCGATAAAACGCGACGCGGAAAGGAATGGTAGGAAAAATGACTAACAAGGACTTGTTTGAAGCGCTGCGGATGTTTGAAAAAGAAAAAGACATCCCGATGGATTTCATGCTTCAACAGATACAAAAAGCTATAGAGATCGCCTGCAAAAGCTACTACGGAGGCAACGACAACGTTGTTTTCAAGGCTGAACCCGAAAAAAATTCGTTTGACGTAAAGCTTGTTAAAACCGTTGTCGATGAGGTTTACGACCCCAACTTTGAGGTCACGGTCGAAGAAGCGGAGCAAATCAACAAGCGAAAAAAATATCAGGTCGGCGACGAGATAGAGGTTCCACTCGACCCCAAGCGATTGGGCAGAATAGCGGTTTCATCGGCGCGCAACGTTATCCGTCAGGGAATACGCGCCGGCGAAAAGGGACAGAGCCTTATCGAGTTCCAGAGCAAGCTCGGAGAGATCGTCACCGCCACCGTTGAGCGTATCGACGCGAAAAACGGCGCGGCAACGATACGCATAGGCAAAAGCACCGCCATACTCCCCAAAACCGAGCAGGTCGGCATTGACGCCCTGCACGAGGGCGACATGGTAAAGGTTTATATCGCCGACGTCAAGGACAGCGAAAGAGGTCCCCACGCCATAATCTCCCGTTCTCACCCGGGCTTTGTTAGAAGATTGTTTGAAAAAGAGGTTCCCGAAATTTTCGACGGCATTGTAGAAATCAAATCCGTCACCCGTGAGGCGGGCTCCCGCACAAAGATGGCTGTTTTGAGCAACAATCCCGATATTGACGCGATAGGCTCCTGCATCGGTCCCAAGGGAGCAAGAGTCAACGCGATCGTCAGCGAGTTAGGCGGAGAGAAAATAGACATCATTGAATATAACGAAGACCCCAAAAAGTATATCTCAGCCGCGCTTTCACCCGCGACCGTCCTCAAGGTCGATATCATCGACGAGGAGGCAAGGAACTGCAAGGCTACGGTTCCCGACGACCAGCTTTCCCTCGCCATAGGCAACAAGGGTCAGAACGCGCGTCTTGCCGCAAGGCTGACCGGCTGGAGAATAGATATCCGTCCCGAAAGCGGCTTCTACGGCGAGGACGAGGAGGACGAAGCTCCGGTTGCCGAGGAACAGGTTCAGGAAGAACAGGAGCTTGAAGAACTGACCGCCGAGGAGCAGGCTCAGGAAGAACAGGAGCTTGAAGAACTGACCGCCGAGGAACAGGCTCAGGAAGAACCGGAGTTTGAAGAACAGGCTGACGATGAGCAGATTGCCGAGGAGCAGGAGCTTGAAGAATCGGCGGAAGCTGAACAGGCGGAAGAATAACCATGAAAAGAGTACCGCTTAGAAAATGCACGGGCTGCATGGAAATGAAGCCCAAAAACGAATTGATACGCGTTGTCAGGGCGCCCGAAAAGACGGACGAAAACGGCGCTGTGTCGGGCGGAGAGGTCTCGCTCGATCTCACAGGAAAAAAACCCGGCAGGGGAGCGTATGTGTGCAAAAGCACCGAATGTTTTGAAAAGGCGCGTAAGGCGCGCCGCTTTGAACGCTCACTTAGCTGTAAGATCCCCGAAGACGTGTATGATGAGATGAGCGAAAGGCTCAAAGCGTGTGAAAAAGAGGTTATATGAACGACAGATTATTGTCATTTTTAGGGTTATGCAGAAGGGCGAAAAAGCTTGTTATCGGGGCTGAAATCACCGAGGAGTCGGTCAGGTCGGGAAAATCCCTGCTTGTGCTGTACGCCTCCGACGCTTCTCCCAACAGCCTAAAGCGGGTGCGAACCGCGGCTGCCGAAAAAAGCGTGCCTGTCATGTGCGCGTGCCGGAGCAAGAACGAGCTGAGCGCGGCGTTGGGCAGACTGTGCGCCGTTCTTTCGGTGGAGGATAAGGGCTTTGCCGATAAGCTTCGCCTGATGCTTGAGAGTGAATTACAGAGAGGAGAATTTGATGATTAAATATAAGGTTAAAGACGCGGCTTCCGATTTGGGCGTGCCGAACAAAAAGATTACCGAGATCCTCAGTAAATACTGCGGTGTTACAAAGAAAACCATGACAACTCTTACGGAGAGCGAGCTGGACGTTATTTTCGATGTTCTCACAAAGGAAAACGCGGTAAAAAGCTTTGACGCATACTTTGCGGTCAGAAACGCAAAGCTTGAACCTGCGGAGCCCGAGCAGGAGCCTGCAAAGGAAGAAGCGGCTCCCGTGAACGCGGATAAGGGTGACAAAAAGCCCGCCGACAAAAAGCCTGCTGACAAGCAGGGCGCCAAGCCCGCTCAGCCCAAGGAGCAAAAGGACACCAAGGACAATAAAGAAGCTAAGGATACAAAGGGCGAGGCTCCCGCACATCAGCGCAAGCGCAAGGTCATTGACACCCGAGCCACAAACGTTGACGTTGAGCGTTACAATTCAAAATACGACGATCTGGCGAGCGGCACTTCAAAGTCGCGCAGCACCGACCGCGACCACGCCACCAAAAAACAGAAGTTTGCCAACCGCACACAGAAGCAGCGCGGCAGACGACAGGGCAAGCGCGAAACCGAGCAGGAGCGCTTGAAGAGGATCGCGCTTGAGCGCAAGCAGAAGCCGATCACGGTTCAGATCCCCGACGAGATAACCGTAAACGAGCTTGCTCTCCGCCTGAAAGCGACGGTTGCCGAGGTCGTTAAAAAGGCGTTCCTCATGGGAACAATGGTCACTGCGACAGACACTATCGACTTCGATACCGCCTCCCTCATCGCGATGGAGTTCCACGCCAAGGTCGAAAAAGAGGTAGTTGTCACTATCGAGGAGAAGATCATCGACGACAGCGAGGACGACGAAGCCAACCTTGTCGGCAGGGCGCCCGTCGTAGTCGTTATGGGTCACGTTGACCACGGCAAGACCTCTATCCTCGACGCTATCCGCCATGCAAACGTCACCGCAGGCGAAGCGGGCGGCATTACTCAGCACATCGGCGCTTACCGCGTAAAGGTAAACGGCAAGCCGATCACCTTCCTTGATACGCCCGGTCACGAGGCGTTCACCACGATGCGCGCGCGCGGAGCGCAGGTAACGGATATCGCGGTTCTCGTCGTAGCAGCCGACGACGGAATAATGCCTCAGACGGTCGAGGCTATCAACCACGCCAAAGCCGCGGGAGTTTCCGTTATCGTAGCCATAAACAAAATGGATAAGGTCGGCGCTAACCCCGAGCAGGTAAAGCAGCAGCTCACCGAATACGAGCTTGTTCCCGAGGAATGGGGCGGCGACACACCCTGTATCCCCGTTTCGGCAAAGACAAAAGAGGGTCTTGAGGATCTGCTTGAGATGATCGCGCTCGTAGCCGAGATGAAGGAGCTCAAAGCGAATCCCGACCGCGCCGCAAAGGGTACGGTCATCGAAGCCCGTCTTGACAAGGGCAGAGGTCCCATAGCGACGGTTCTGGTTCAGAACGGCACGCTGCATAAGGGAGATATTATTATTGCGGGCACCACCGTCGGCAGGGTCCGCGTTATGACAAACGACAAGGGCGAGCGCGTTCAGACGGCGGGTCCCTCGGTTCCCGTTGAGATCACGGGTCTTGACGAGGTTCCGGTAGGCGGCGATGTATTCGACGCCGTAACCGACGAGCGCCTTGCGAGAACTCTTGTCGAGCAGCGCAAGACAGCCAAGAAAGAGGAGATCTTCAACGCCCGTACGAAGGTAACGCTCGACAACCTCTTCGATCAGCTCAAGCTCGGCGAGGTCAAGGAGCTTCAAATCATCGTTAAAGCCGACGTTCAGGGCTCGGTCGAGGCTGTTCGTCAGTCGCTCGAAAAGCTCAGCAACGAAGAAGTCCGCGTCAATGTTATCCACGGCGCTGTAGGCGCGATAAACGAGAGCGATATAATGCTCGCCGAGGCTTCATCGGCTATTATCGTCGGCTTCAATGTCCGCCCCGACTCTGTGGCGGCAGCTCACGCCGAAACAGCAGGAGTCGATTTGCGCCTTTACAGCGTTATCTACGACTGCATCAACGAAATCGAGGCGGCTATGAAGGGTATGCTCGCTCCCAAGACCCGCGAGGTCGTTTTGGGCATGGCCGAGTGCCGCAACGTAATCAAAATCAAATCCGTCGGAACGATCGCCGGCTCATACGTCAAGAGCGGCGTTATCAGACGCGGCTGCGGAGTGCGCGTTATCCGCGACGGAATTGTTATCGCCGAGGACAGCATCGGATCGCTCCAGCGCTTCAAGGACGCCGTAAAGGAGGTCAAGGAGGGCTACGAGTGCGGTATCGGACTTGAAAAGTTCAACGACCTCAAGGAAGGCGATATGTTTGAGGTTTACACAATAGAAGAATACAGAGATTGATCATAACAAAAACAACACAGCTTTTAAGCTGTCAGGAGGATTTATTAATGATTTTGAAAAGAGTATTTTGCGCGGCTTTGGCTGCGGCAGCGATAATGGCGTTTGCGGGCTGCGGAAAAACAGAGAGCAGTTCTTCAAAGGCGGAAAGCTCGCAGACCGAAACACAGGCGCAGACCGCCGCCAAGTCAACCGCTGACGAAGCGTCGGCGACAGGACAAACGGCAGCGGAAAAGCATATCCCCGGCAAATTGTATGCGCTGAATCAAAAGGAGGGCGAATCTCCCGCCATCACCGCATTGAAGCTTGTCGGCAACCGTGTCGGCAGCGAAGTCGGTGTGAACGGTTGGGAAGCGTCCGCCGATATGATCCGCTGTGTCTTTGAACAGAACGAGTGGATCGAGCTTTATCCGCAGACCGAACAAACAGGAAGCCTTGCGGCTTATCTTGTTCCGCATACCGATGACACCGCTTCATACGTCGATTCGTTTACAGCCGCGCTGTCCGACGATGTGCCGAGAACCGAGCTGATAAAGCCCGAGGAGGAAAACGGCGCATGGGGTTCCTTCTACGCTCACCCGGAGGTCTACGCTCCCGGCTATTACGACGTTGTTATTACGTCTGACTTGAAGCCCGTAGCAATGGTTATGGTTAAAATCTATGCGGAAGGCAGTTTGTCGGATAAAGACGACGCGGCGCTCGAACAGCTTATAAGCAGCGAAGTTTCATCCTTTGAACAGCAGTTGAGCAGCGAAGTATCGACCCTTGAACAGCAGTTGAGCAGCGAAAATTCGACCCTTGAACAGCAGTAAAGCACTTTCGGGAACCTCTAACAAATTCCCTTTCATCAATGGCAGGGAACAGAAAATTCCCGTATAAAATATATTGGAGAATAATATGGCAAGTCACAGAATTGAACGGACAACAGAGGATATAAGGCGCGAGCTCACGGCGATCTTCCGCGAGCTCAAGGATCCGCGCGTAACGGGGGCGTTCCTGTCCGTGGTGAGGGTAGAGGTCACAAACGACCTGTCATACTGCACCGTAAAGGTCAGCGCCATGGAGGGCAAGGAACGCGCAGCCGAGGCGGTAAAGGGACTTAGATCCGCCTCGGGGTTCATTCGCCGCGAGTTGGGTCACAGGCTCAGACTGCGCCACGTGCCCGAGCTTATTTTTGAGGCTACGGACAGCATTGAATACAGCGCGAACATAAGCCGTATTCTCAACTCCCTTGACATTCCCGCGGATTCTCCCGAGGACGAGGGGGAAAGCGAATGAAAGAAAAATTTGAAGAAGCCGCCAGCTTCCTGCGCTCGCACGATAATTATGAGATACTCACCCACGATTATCCCGACGGCGACACGCTGGGCAGCGGCTACGCCCTCTGCATGGCTTTGCAGCAAATGGGCAAAAACGCGAGAGTCATAACGACCTCGGTTCCCAAGGACTTCCTCTTTTTGCAGGCGGGAGTCGCGTTTCAGAGGTTCGAGACTCAAACGATTGTAAGCGTAGATGTAGCCGACGAAAAGCTTCTCGGCTGCAACCGCAAAAAATATGATGGCAAAATCGATTTTTGCATAGATCATCACGTGACAAACAAAATCAATGCTCCGCTGAAATTGGTTGACGGTCATGCGGCGGCAAACTGCGAGATTTTGTATAAGCTCTTCCGCTATATGGATATAAAGCTCACGCGTCAGATAGCCAACAATCTTTACGCGGGAGTTTCGACCGACACGGGCTGCTTCCGCTACACAAACACCACCGCTGAAACTCTGCGCATAGGCGCCGATATAATTGAAATCGGCTGCGATTCGGTTTACATCAACAAAATCATGTTTGAAACAAAGTCGCGCAAGAGGATCGCGCTTGAACGCGAGATATATGATACCATAGAATACTGCTTCAACAACCGCTGCGCGATAATCGCCGTTACGCTCGACATTCAGAATAGAGTCGGCGCGACCGACGGAGAGCTTGAGGGGCTGGCTTCGATCCCGCGTCAGATAGAGGGCGTCGAGATAGGAATAACCATGCGCGAAAAAGCCGAGGGCGAATTCAAGGTTTCTATCCGCACCAACGGCGGAGTAAACGCGGCTCAAATCTGCGCCAAGCTCGGCGGCGGAGGTCACACGGCGGCTGCGGGCTGCACCGTAAAGGGCAGCCTGAGCGAGGCTAAGCAGGTGTTGATGGAAGCTGTCGCGGAGTACGTATGAATGAGATGAACGGCGTTATAGTGATCGACAAGCCCGCAGGCTTCACCTCGTTCGATGTGATAGCTGTGGCGCGCAGACTTACGGGGCAGCGCAAAATGGGTCACACGGGTACTCTCGACCCAAACGCAACGGGCGTTCTGCCCGTTTTGCTCGGCACTGCGGCAAAGGCTCAGGATCTGATTTTGAACAGCGACAAGGCGTACACCGCCCGGTTCAGGCTCGGACTGACGACAGATACGCTCGATGTCTGGGGACAGGTCAAAAGTCAGTGCGAAAGCAGCGTTTCAAGGGAGAGCATTGAAAAAATTCTGCCGCGCTTTACGGGAGAGATAGAGCAGGTGCCGCCGATGTTCTCGGCTGTTCAGAGGAACGGGCAACGGCTTTACGACCTCGCCCGCAAGGGGATAGAGGTCGAGCGCGAGCCGCGCAGGGTCACGGTGTACAGCCTTAGCCTCACGGATTTTGACGAGGCGGAGCAGTGCGGAACGCTTGAGATAAAATGCTCAAAGGGCACCTATGTGCGCACGATCATAGACGATTTGGGAGCGGCTTTGGGTTGCGGCGCGGTCATGACCGACCTGCGCAGAACCTCAGCCTGCGGATACACTCTCAAAGACTGCGTAACGCTCGACGAGCTTAAAAGTCTTTGCGAAAGCGGACAGGCGGAAAAAATCCTGCGCCCAACCGAGAGTCTGTTTTACGAGCTCGGCTTTGTTAGGGTATCGGAGGCTCAGGCTAAACGCTTTAAAAACGGAGCGCCGCTCGATATCGCCCGCACCGCGCTCAGGAACCGCAGTCTGCCCGACGGCACGGCTATAAGAGTAAAAGACCCGTCCGATGGCTTCCTCGGCTTGGGAACCGTATCAAACGGGGAGATAAAAATATATAAATTATTTGCAATATGATAAAGCGGAAGGGTATTTTATAATCCTTCCGCTGTTTCTTTTGCCAAAATCAAAATTTTATAAATATTATCAAAAACCTCTTGACAACTTATTATTGATATGATATTATTAATTTGATAATAACAAAAGGAGATGAACAAATGCCCGATGAAAAAGAATTTTTAAAGCAATACCGTCAGGACGATTATCCGCGTCCCTCGGTCACGGCGGACATTGTCGCTTTTATGATACGCGCTCAGGAGAACGACAACTACCGCCTGAATTCAGGCACCAAGCTCACGCTGCTTTTGATCCGGCGCGGCGGTCATCCGTTCAAGGACTGCTGGGCGCTGCCGGGAGGTTTTTTGAACCCCGACGAAACTATCGAGCAGTGCGCGCTGCGCGAAATTTGTGAGGAAACCGCGGTAAAGCCCGTTTCGCTCATGTCTGTTGGGCTGTTCAGCGAGCCGGGGCGCGACCCTCGCGGCTGGATAATCTCCAACGCATTTGTGTCGGTGATAAGCGAAGAAAAGGTCAGGCAGCAGTCGGGCGACGACGCTTCGGACGCTCAGTGGTTCGACATTGATTTCGACCGTGACGACAGCGGAGCCTATATCCTCACGCTCTGCTATGGTGAAACCGTTCTGCGGGCGGTTCTCGCCGAGGAGAGCACAAGCTTCGGCAAAACCTCCTTCAAAATCATCCAAAGCGGAGGACTTGCCTTTGACCACGCTCGGATAATCGCGACCGCGTTGACCGCGCTTCGCAGCGGAGCCAAGGATTTTGAGTATATTTTTGACTTCCTGCCCGAAACCTTTACGATGACTCAGCTCCAAAACGTTCAGGAAACGATAATGAACATCTCGGTGCTGCCTGCAAACTTCCGCCGCAAGGTGTCGGCTTTGGTCGAGGAAACAGACGAGTACACGCGCGGCGCGGGGCACAGACCGGCAAAGCTGTACCGCAAGAAAAACAGGAGAGGATGACAGATATGAAACACTTTTTGATCGTTGTGGATATGCAGAACGACTTTGTTGACGGTGCGCTCGGCACAGCGGAAGCCGTGGCGATCGTACCGAACGCCGTACAAAAAATCAAGGACTTTGACGGAGAGATCCTCGCCACCTTTGACACCCATTTTGACAATTATATGCAGACCGCCGAGGGCAAAAAGCTTCCCGTTCCGCACTGCATAAAGGGCACCGAAGGCTGGCAGCTCAACGAGGAGATCGCAAAAGCGCTCGATGAAAAAGGCTATACAGCGGTCGAGAAAAAGACCTTCGGCTCCGTCGATTTGCCTGCACTGATTGAAAATGCGGCGGACGGCGACGACTTTGATGTTACGCTCATCGGACTTTGCACCGACATTTGCGTGATAAGCAACACGCTGCTTTTGAAGGCTCACTTTCCCGAAGCCGCGATAGCGGTTGACGAAGCCTGTTGCGCGGGTGTGACTCCACAGGCTCACGACGCAGCTATAACTGCAATGAAAAGCTGCCAGATAGATATTGTCAAATAATTACGGAGGACAGAAAAATGTTTAACGCTGAAAAAGTAAAAAACGAATGTGTACAATGGATACGTGACTTCTTTGAGAACAACGGAAAAGGCTGCAACGCCGTTGTCGGAATTTCGGGCGGCAAGGACAGCTCGATCGTAGCGGCGCTCTGCGTTGAGGCTCTCGGCAAAGACCGTGTTATAGGCGTGCTCATGCCCTGCGGCGAGCAACACGACATCGACATGGCAAAGCTTCTCGTGGACACTCTCGGAATAAAGCACTACATCATCAATATAAAGGATGCGGTTGACGGCTTGTTGAAGAATATTCCGTTTGAGCTCAGCGAGCAGAGCCGCACCAATTTGCCGCCGCGAATCAGAATGTCAACCCTTTACGCGGTTTCGCAGTCTAACAACGGCAGAGTAGCCAACACCTGCAACCTTTCGGAAGATTGGGTGGGCTATTCGACCCGTTACGGCGACGCGGCGGGCGATTTCAGCCCGTGCTCCAATCTCACCGTTGACGAGATGAAGCAGATCGGCAGACTCATAGGACTTCCCGACGTGCTGGTTGACAAGGTTCCCATAGACGGCTTATGCGGAAAGACCGACGAGGACAACCTCGGCTTTACCTACGCCGAGCTTGACAGATATATCCGCACGGGAGAAATAGAAGATCAGGATAAAAAGGCGAGGATCGACCGTATGCACAAAATGAACCTGTTCAAGCTGCAGCTCATGCCCGCCTTTGACCCCAAGCTGTAAGGTGAGCCATGAAAGATAAAGCGTTTAAATTGGGTATCATCGTGGGACGGTTCCAAACCTTCCACACGGGACATCTTGACATGATAAATAAAGCGTGCGCCGTGTGCGAGCGCGTCGCAGTATTCGTCGGCTCATCACAGGAGTCCGGCACATGGAATAATCCGTTCAGCTACGAAACGCGCAAATCGTTTCTGCAAAAGGCGGCGGGCGACAGGGTGAGGATATTCCCCCTGCCCGATATCGGAGTGGGCAACAACTCAAAATGGGGCGAATACGTGCTTGAAAACGTGCGCCGCAGCACGGGCAAAAATCCCGATTTGTTGATTTCGGGAAAGGAAAAGCGGCGTGTAAGCTGGTTTGACGGAGCTTCGGGTGTTTCGGTCGCGGAGCTTTACATTCCCAAAACGATAGACATTTCCGCCACCCGTATGCGCGATTATTTCATTGCGGACAACCGTAAGGCGTGGCAAAAATATACCCCCGAGGTTCTTTGGGAGGACTACGACAAAATGAGAGAGGCGGTGCTCGCCGCCAAGGACAATCTTTACACCGACAGTATGTGATTTGAGGAAGTGAGAATATGAAATTACAGCCTATTGTTGTTTCTCTGCTTGATACCGACCTGTACAAATTCAATATGGATCAGGTTATTTTTCACAAGCACACCGACCTCTGCGGACAGTATTATTTCAAGTGCCGCAACGAAGGGGTCGTATTCACCGAAGAAATGACAGAGGAAATAAACGCCCAAATAGACCACCTCTGCACCCTGCGCTTCACCAAGGACGAGCTTGACTATCTGCGCTCGATCAGATTTATTAAGAGCGATTATGTTGAGTTCCTGCGCCTGTGGAGACCCGTGCGCGACTACGTGACCGTCAGCCGCAGCGATACGGGCGAGCTCAGCATAGTAGTGGACGGTCCTCTGTTCTCCGCCATGCAGTTTGAAATTTTCCTGCTTGAGATCGTCAACGAGGTTTATTTCCGCATGAGCTACGACTATGAGGTTCTCAGAAAATCAGCCGAGGAAAAGCTCGACAAAAAAATAAAGGCTCTCAACGACGGAACCTACACCTTTAAGTTTGCCGAGTTTGGCTGCCGCAGAAGGCTCTCCCGCGAATGGGAGGAAGTTGTTGTCCGCAGGCTCGCCTTTGAAACCGACAAGTGCGTCGGCACCTCAAACGTTTACCTCGCTAAGAAATACGACCTCACGCCCATAGGAACCTACGCTCACGAGTATGTCCAGATGTATCAGGGGATCGACAGGATACCTCTCGCCTACACCAACTACTACGCCATGCGCGACTGGTACGACGAGTATCAGGGCGACAACGGAACAGCCCTGACCGACACCATAACGACCGACCTGTTTCTTATGGATTTCAACCGCGCCATGGTGAACAACTACAGCGGAGTGCGCCACGACAGCGCCGACCCTTACGAGTGGGGCGAAAAGATGATAAAGCACTACGAGAGCTACGGCGTTGACCCGAAAACAAAGCTTCTGCTCTTTTCCGACAGCCTCGACTTTGACCGCGCGCAGGCGCTTTTCGACTATTTCAAGGACAAAACAAAGGTTAGCTTCGGCATAGGCACATTCTGCTCAAACGACACCTGCGAAAAGGCGTTAAACATCGTTATCAAGCTCCAGTACGTCAACGGCAGACCCGTTGCAAAGCTTTCCGACGCAAAAGGAAAAGCCATGTGCCGCGACGAAGCATACCTCGATTACCTCCGCCGCTCCGTAGAATTCAGGATCCACAGAGAAAAGTAACAGGGAATACAACGAAGAATACAACAAAGAATACAACAAAGAATATAGCAAAGAATACAACAAATAACACAACAGGGAATACAACAGATAGAATACAACAGATAGAATACAACAGATAAAGGGAACCTCTTACAATTCCCTAAAAAACAAGCTCTGCGAAACTTATAAAACGCAGAGCTTGTAAATTTATTTGTAAATTATATCTTGTAAATTCACTTGTAAATTATATCTTGTAAAAAATATTTAGATTGCTCGGGCAGCGATTGCTCAGGCAGCGTCAATCCTCAAAAACCACATTATTCCTCGGGTCGCGCAGCGTCAGGATATAGTCGAGCGTGCCCGTGCGGTCGCGTACATAGTCGGCGTACATTTTCACCGAGAGCGGCTTGCCGAGCTTTGTGTTCAGCTCTACATCTGCGGTGAAGGATTTTGATTCCCATATACAATGTAAGATCTGCCTGTTGGTTTCGGTGGTGTTTTCAGCGTTTTTGGGCGTGAAAAATCTTCCGCTGTTCAGATTTTCTTCAAGGGCTTCTCGGCTTATTCCCGTCAGCCTTTCCAGTCCGTTGAACAGAACCGAAAACTCCAGATTGTCGTCGGGCGTGCGGCGCATGAAAATCACCGTGTCGGAGGAAATGCGCGACAGCAGACCTATTTGCCGTTCAAGAGTGTTCAGCTTGGTTATGTTCTGCACCGCGCCGTAGAAAAGCTTTTTGCCGTTCTCTACTCGCAAATAGAAGAACCGCATGAAGAAATCGGTCAGCGTGCCGTCGGTTTTATAAAAATGCAGCACGTCGCTCGCCCCGTTAAGACGGTCTTTTTCCGCCCGGTTCAGCAGCTTCAGCAGCCGCGTGTGGTCGGCGGGCGGCATGAATCTTTGGATTTTAACAAGCCGGCTGTGAAAATCGGGAACGCCGACCGCCTCGTAGAACTGTTCGTTGAACCGCACGATATCGACGTTCTCGCCGTACCAGGTGTAGAACGCGCAGGGTCCCAGGATATTGTTCAGCATATTGTCGCTGTATACGCTGTTGTCGAGAAGCTCTCTTAGCTGGAACTGGCGGTTGGCTTTAAACAAAATGCCCGAGGTGTCGATTTTGTCGCTCTGGGCAATGAGCTGTTCGTAGCTTTCGGTCGGCATGGGGCGGTAGAAGTAATAGCCCTGAATGTAGCGGCAGCCTATATCCTGCAAAAATTTGGTCTGCGACTCGCTTTCCACGCCCTCGACAATAACGGGTATGCCGATCGTTTGGGTCATGGTCGTTATGGATTCCAAAATCTGAATACTCTTTTCCTCGTTTGACTCGTCCATATGCAAAAACTGCGCGTCGAGCTTTATCACGTCAACGCTTATGCTTTTCAGCATATTGAGCGACGAGTATCCGCTGCCGAAGTCGTCCATGAGCACCGTAAAGCCCTGGGCTCTCAGGCTTTGCACAGCGTCCTTTACCAAAGAGGCGTTCGAGGTGTACGCGGACTCGGTGATCTCTATTTTAAGGAGCTGCTGAGGAAGGCTGTAGCGCGTTATGAGGTCGCGGAATACCTTTGTCAGATCTAAGTTTAATATATCTATTGTCGAAACGTTTACCGAAACCGGCAGGGGAGTGTTGCCGCTGTCTATCCAGCGCCTCTGCCATTTGCAAACCTCTTCCCAGATAAACAGGTCGAGGTCGGTTATAAGCCCGTGCTTTTCCAGAACGGGAATAAACACGTTGGGCGGCACAACTGTGCCGTCGGGCTTTATCCAGCGCGCC
>JBGUPW010000246.1:0-7658 GCA_045130495.1 Ruminococcus sp.
CCATTGATTAAGAGCGCTTTTTCCCTGTTTTTTTCACTTGACAGCTTTTTATAATGGAAATATGAGTTTTTAATCAGTGGGTACTTAGTTATATTATTATATCCGAAACGGGATTTGTCAACCGTTCATTTTCAGTTTTTCAAAATGATACGAGTAGCTCTTTTTGGCGCCCTTGAAAACAGGCCATCCGTCGATGCCGTCATTGCGCTTGCGCGGAATGATGTGGATATGGAAATGCGGTACGGACTGACCTGCGCTTTCATCGCTCGCGTTGAGCAGGTTCACGCCGTCGTAGCGGCAGTCGTTGACAAGGTGACGGGAAACCTTCTGCACGGTATCCATCATGTCGTGCAGCGCCTCTCTGTCGCAGTCAAGAATATTTTTGAAGTGCTTCTTCGGAATGACGAGAATGTGTCCGTCAACGTCGTCCGCGATGTCCATAATTGAAATCGTGGTATCGTCTTCGTACAGCTTGGAGCTCGGAAGCTCTCCGTTGATGATTTTGCAAAAAACACAGTCCATTTTGGCTGCCTCCTTAGATAGATTATAACTCATTATAATACACGCGGCGACTGATTGCAACAGTTGCGCTCAGAGCCTGTCTATAAGTTTTTGATGAATATATATTCCGCTTCCGTGGAGCGCTTTTCGTCAAAGCGGTATCCCCTATCGAACGCCTGCAATTGTTCTGGAGTCTCTGCGTTGATTTCAGCGGCAAAGCGCACCATCTCACCTCTTGCCATTTTCGCATATACGCCCTTTTGCACGACCCTTCCGTTTGACAGCTCGCCGAAAACGACGGTGATATACCTGTCCTGCGGCTGCAAATACTTTTCAATGCACTTGGAATACTCCTTTGACGAGAGGTTGACGATCACCCTGTCGTCGGGCAGCACCTCGCGGTACAGGCTGTCGCCCCAGAACTCATAAAGATTTTTACAGCCGCCGACCGCCGCCTTTGCCTGCATTTCCAGACGGTACGGAACAACGCCGTCCATCGGCTTTACTGAGCCGTAAAAGCCCGACAAAATCCGCAAATGCGCCTGCACATAGTCGAAATACCGCTGTTCAAACACGGCTGGCGCCATATATGTGTATTGTATCCCGTCATAAGCCAGAACTGCGGGTGTCAGCCATCGTCGCAAGTCCATTTCCGCGAAACGCTCGTGATTTTCCTGCGCGATTTTGTCGCTGCACGCCCACAAGCGCTTCTGCCCGTCAAAGGTCAGACCGTTGATATAGTCCTTCAAAATTTCGGCTTTGTCGAGAAATACGGGCAGCGCCGAACAGTCAAAGGTGTCGGTATCGACTCTCATCTGCTTGGCAGGCGCAATGATGATCCTCATTTACGAACTCTCGCTTTCTGTATCACTTTGCCTACGATGAACAGAACAGCTGACAGGCACGCGAAAATCAGCACGAAGGAATTGATTTCCTCGTCCCAACGCATCCACAGCACGACCGCGTCGCCGACTGCCATGATGATAAAGGGCGCCCAAAGGAGCAAGTCCTCTCCCCTTCCGAGAAACAGCCGACGGAGCATGAGGGTGAAGCAGAGCACCAACAGCAGCATGACGACTGATTCGATCACATGAAACAGCGCCGCATTTGCGATTTCCGAGTGATACACCACGGGTATCGCCATGGAAAAAGCGGTCAGATAGCCGAGCGAATACCACAGAGAGAATCGGCTCTTTGCGCTGCCCGACAACTCCGCCGTGCACAGGATCATCGCGACGATCAACATTCCGTAAGCGGTGAATTGGATCGCGGGAATGGTAAACTCCGTGTGCAGCATACCCGAAACGAGAATAACACCCGAGGTGACTGTCAGAGGACAATAATCCGCTTCATCCGACGAAAACAGCGAGCGCCAAAAGCTGCGGCAGCGCACCGATAACATCACCACCGCCGCGCCCAGCGAGAGGATCGCGGTCAGATTCACAAAGCCGTCGAACGCCGAGGGAACCAACCCGAATTGCGTGATCGAACGGATAAGGCTCTGCGCTCTTTCTCCGAACAGAATCACAAAATACAGCAAAAACAGCCACGAAATCAGCTTGCCGAAGTTTTTCTTTTTTGCCGTCATATAATCAGCCCTTTCCGATAAATTATTTATACTAATCTCTAATTAAACACTGTTATGAAGTGACCTTTGTCAACATGTAAAAGTCACTAAAAGCATAGACGAATAATTGTAAAGAATGCCAAAGGCACATGAAAGAAACCGGATGAAAGAGTCTCGCGGATTGGCCGTCTGTTATACGAAGATTGAATATCCCAGGCTAATGGTTTCACCGCCGGCTCTATCATCTTTAAGCGTGGATCACAAAAACAGGAATTCTGTTATGCGCCGACAAAGAGACCATCCCAAAAGTTGTGTAAACCTCCAATACGGTACTTCTATTCTACATCTTATCGGAGGTTTATATAACTTTTGGGATAGTCTTGGCTGCTTTACGCCTAATCTACACTGCCTTGCTCATTTAAACCTTCCAGTCTAACGGTTGTGAGCTGTGCAAAATGTACCAAGAAAATCAACCCAGCACATATTGCAGAAAAGATTAAAAGAAATTATATTTTCCGTGTGAATCCTCAAGACAGGAAACACCATTATATAGAACGATAACATAATCCGGGGCTATTTGTTTGATATATTCTTCTGCATTAATTTTGTCACCTACATAGTATTCATAATCTCTCATATCACAAATATGCAGTTCAGAAGTTTGTAAAGACAAAAAAGGAGCAACTACACAAGAAAAAGAGTTTCTGATCATCAAGATTTTCTTTCCTTTAGGATTAAGATTATTGTACATGATCTGCAAACGGAAATCTCCTCCGCTGTAGGTTGCGAATGTATTGTTTTTGTAATAGTCTTTCTCCATGTTTTCCATATAAAGAACGGTATCCTTGAATTCTCCGTTACGTATTTGATTTTTCGCAGGCTGTTCTTCGGTCATATCGGTTTTGAATTTCGGAGTAATCAATTCAAAATCATCAACTCCATTCCAAGTGAAAAAAGTACCGACTTTTTTTCCTTTAGAACCGAGGAACCAATTGGGATAATAAGTAATATCATAATTATTTATGTCAGTGTACTGATTGAAATAATTAAAACCATAACGTGAGCTTAATTCTTTGAGCAAGGCGTTATTTGCCTCAAAACCCGCTCTTACTGTCCAGTGATGGTCGGTGTTATAATATGTATTGAAGTTCGATATGTTTTCTGTCAACATATTTGAAAAATCAATGTATGGAATCTTGTTGTTTCCCAGTTCGGATATAAATGCGTTATAATTCTCTATAAAATAGTTGTCAATATTCAAGGGAGACTTCTGATAATACTCTTTTGATGGGACGGCACAATAAAGAAAATTTGCTCCATTGTTTTCGCTTACTGTTTTTAAATCATAAATGGCAGAAACCACTTTTTTTATTTCTTCACTATCGAGCTTTTTTACAGATTCAATTAAACTCCCTGAATCCGCCTTAACAATAGTAGTGTCATCTTTTATAACTACTCTTGTTCCAAGCAGATTATCTTTAATTGAGTTTATATCCATCATTTCGTTGTGATAGCTTAATCCTTTGTTGGAAATATCATCAACATCACATTTATAATCAAAGAAACGGCTTATATTTCCGTGTTTTATTCCTGCAGCTAAATCGATTGTTTTTGACTTGAGCTGCTCAAAGCAATGACCCCAAATACCTACTACTATAAAAACAACAAAAAACACAAACACAAAGATGTTCTTATTAAATCTCTTCATACCAACCTCAGAAATTGAAATAAATAAACGGATTATATGAACTGCTGACAAGACTTGCAACCGAAAGCACGAACAAACAAATCAAGCCTCCTGCCTTAGCAAAACCAACAATATTACTGTTTTTCGTCTTTTGGCTGAGCATTCTGAACAGAGGAGTGCAAAGAACGATACCGATACCAAGCAGGATCATATTCTGCGTGAACCAACCTGTAAACATTCCGTCCGCAAAGGCGTTTCCTGTTAATCCAAACATCGAACCGAGATAAGTCATGGCATCGCCAAGAGATTCAGCTCTGAATACCACCCAGCCCAATATGACAAAGAAAATCGTATAGATCCATTTGAACACAATTAATATCTTTCCGGTTTTTTTATGAAAACCTGTTAGCTTCTCGACAACAAGGAGAACGAAATACATCATACCCCAAATAATAAATGTGAAATTTGCTCCGTGCCATAAGCCGGTAAGAAACCACACTACAAAGAGATTGAAAATATTTCTGCCCTTGCTGCACCGACTTCCTCCTAACGGGATATACAGATAGTCACGAAACCACGTTCCTAAGGACATATGCCAACGTCTCCAAAACTCGGTAATCGACGTTGAAATATACGGGTAATCGAAGTTTTCAAGAAAATGAAAACCAAACATTCTGCCTAAACCGATAGCCATATCACTATATCCGCTGAAATCGAAGAAAATCTGCAGTGTATAAGCAATTGCGCCTAACCAGCCAAACATTACGGAAATACTGTCACCATTTTTCACCGCGTCAAACGATTGATCCGCGAGAATAGCAAAGCTATTTGCCAAAAGTACTTTCTTGGACAATCCCACAACAAAACGGGCAAAACCATCGAAAAAGTCGTTTAAGGTTTCTTTTCGATTTTTTATTTGATCGGCAATCGTTTCATAGCGGACAATCGGTCCGGCAATCAACTGCGGAAAGAAGGATATGTATAAACCGACGTAAAGAATATTCGTCTGTACCTCACCTTTTTGACGATACACATCAATAACATATGACATCGCCTGAAATGTGAAGAATGAAATACCGATTGGCAAAGCAATATTTGGAATCGGAAGATTTGTTCCGAAAATGCTGTCTATTATATTTCCGGTGAAAGTCAGATATTTAAACACAAATAGTATTGCCAGGTTAAAAGCAACATCCAATCCGATAAGCAATTTGCTAAGCTTTAGGTTTTCCCGCTTTTTGTTGACCATAAGCCCAAAAAACCAGTTAATTATGATAGAAGCTATCATCACCAAAACAAACTTCGGTTCTCCCCATGCGTAGAAAAACAAACTGGCAAATAACAGAAAAATATTTTGTAATAATCTGCTCTTTTTGAATACAACAAAGTTAAAAAAGAGTACAGTCGGCAAAAACAAGTATAAAAATGTTGTACTGGAAAAAAGCATTTAATCACTCCGAAAATAATCTAAGGTTGGAATAATGCAAGATCATGATAATTATGTTGCAACATATTGAATTATTATACATTCAAACGCAAATTTAGTCAACACATTTTCCTTAAAAACCCATGGCAACAGCATTTACTTTTTCGTTCGGAAAAAGATATTGAGAAGCAGTTCAGGATTGAGCGAAGCTCTGAACATGAGATTCTTTTTGCTGATTCGTCCGGTTTTAGCCTGATTAACGAGAGAAAGTGCAGTTTTGCGAAGAACATTCATATTAAGCGAGGAATTGGCTTTTCCGGCTCTTGCTGCATCCTCTCGAAAAATTACATCCAAGCACCAATGAAGCCGATTTTCGATAGACCAATGTATCACTGTTCGGTATAGTGTTAGGAAGCTCAAGGAAAATCTGCAAAAATTCTTCACGTTCTATGTCGAACCCTTCCATATCCGCATAGTCCTCTCCTCCGCAAATCACTATACACAAGCCAATGATGCGTAAATCTTCAAGTTTATGACGAATATTTCCATACCTTGTCCGCCTCGGCTCTTCGATATTTTTGATTCCTTCTTTCAGTTTTTTTATCTTTTCATATCCCATACAAATATTATAGGCAATACCGCATAATTATGGTGTGCGGATTGCGAAGCAAGATTTTTTGGACGGTCTGACGGAACAAGATTCAAGCAAGGCGTGCGCCGCGAATTGTGCGGTGTTGCCTATACTTCGTTTTCGGAAAAAGCAAATGCTGTTGCTGTGATCTTGCCATCGCTTGTCGTTATTCTTTTTTGTTTTATTCGGGTTTATCCCAACTATTGGCACAGACCCTTCATTTTTTATAAAGCTTTCTGTAAAGAAAAAAGGTATGCGCAGGCACACCTCTTTTTTATGTTTATTTACATTTCTACAAAACCTTCGACAAAAAGTCTTTCAGGCGGGGGTTTTTGGGGTTTTCAAAAAACTCTTTGGGGCTTCCCTGCTCCAAAATAATTCCCTCGTCAACAAAGACGATGTCGGTTCCGACCTCGCGGGCGAAGCCCATTTCGTGGGTAACTACTACCATCGTCATGCCATCCTTTGCGAGATGCTTCATTACCTCAAGCACCTCGCCGACCATTTCGGGGTCAAGCGCCGAGGTTGGCTCGTCGAAGAGCATTACGTCGGGATTCATTGCAAGCGCGCGCACGATTGCAACGCGCTGCTTCTGACCGCCCGAAAGCTGCGATGGATAGGCGTAGGCTTTATCGGCAAGGCCGACGCGCTCAAGCAGTTTCATGGCGTTTGCCTCAGCCTCAGCTTTGCTGTGCTTCAACAGCTTTATCGGTCCGAGAGTCATATTTTTAAGAACCGTCATGTGCGGGAACAGATTGAACTGCTGGAACACCATTCCCATCTTCTGACGGTGCTTGTTGATGTCTACAGACGGGTCGGTGATGTCCACTCCCTCAAAGGTGATTTTTCCGCCCGTAGGCTCCTCAAGAAGATTAAGGCAGCGCAAAAATGTTGACTTGCCTGAGCCCGACGCTCCGATAACGACCATTACGTCGCCCTTTCTGATTTCGGCGTCAATTCCCCTTAAAACGTGCAAATCGCCGAATGACTTTTCAAGCCCCTCAACCTTAATCAAAACTTCATTATCAGTGATCACTGCTGCGCAGCCTCCTTTCCAGCCTCTTGAGCAGGAACGACAGAAGCATCACGATAGCCAAATATATGAGCGCCACCGCGATCAGCGGGAAGAACGCCTCGTATGTGCGCGATCGGATCAGGTTTCCCACATAAGTAAGCTCCGCGATACCGACATATGCGGCTACAGAGGTTTCCTTTATAAGCACGATAAATTCATTGCCCAGCGCAGGAAGAATGTTCTTGAACGCCTGCGGCAAAATGATATGGAACATTGTGCTTCTGTAGTTGAAGCCGAGCGAGCGGCTCGCCTCAAACTGTCCCCTGTCAATCGACATGATTCCCGAGCGAACGATTTCAGCCACATAAGCGCCAGAGTTTAAGCCGAAAGACAACACGGCGGCAAGCTCCTTGTTGCGCGAATTGGCAAAAATGATGAAATACATTATCATAACCTGTATAACCGTCGGAGTTCCGCGGATCACGGTTATGTAGATATTGCAGATAACGTTGAGAATTTTTATAATCGCGTCGCCGAAGCTGCGGCACTTTTTGTGGCGCATATCGTGCGTAGAGCGCACCGCGGCAACCAAAAATCCGAGCAAAACGCCGATGATAGCGGCAAAAAAAGCTATGCGCAGCGTAGCCCACAGACCGTTGAGGAAAAAGGTCCAACGGTCGTCGGTGATAAATGTCTTTTCAAAGCTCGCCCACAAATTATCCCAGAATCCCTGCTCCTGAGCTTCCGCAGAGGCGAAAATAGGTTGTAATATTTGCATAGACTGTTTTCCTTAATAAAACGGGCAGGCACAAAAGATACCCGCCCGTAGAT
>JBGUPW010000247.1:0-2507 GCA_045130495.1 Ruminococcus sp.
CGTTCGTTAGCACCGCCCGCAAAAACGGGTTTGATTCTTATCACGCGGTAAAGATGGTTTTATCAGGTCAGATCAATCAGGTTTTTGCGGTGGGATGCTGAATAGTTACATTACTTGTATTATACAATTTTTTATAGTATAATACTAACAGAATACCAGCTTATTATTGACACAAAACGATTATTTGAGGTGTTTATGTCTGCATATCGAGAAACCAAACTCCATGGAACGCACGGGTTCCCGTAACAGGCGTGTATATCATTTGTGGGAATAGGACAATAGAAAAGGTGCATAGGTTACGCGTCTGCCAACAATTATTTTTCCTCTGAAAATACAAAAAGCCCGATAAAATCGAGCTTTTTGTGGTGCGGATAACAGGAATTGAACCTGCATGAGCGCAATGCTCACATGGACCTGAACCATGCGCGTCTGCCTATTCCGCCATATCCGCATATTCGTTTTTACCCTCTGAATTTTTACACGGTAGAGAGGTGAGAACCGAGGTGGAGCTTATCGCTTGATCCACGTTTTGCAAGACAAGTCGGAATTTTGCAAGTTACCGACGTGGTGTAACCTGATCTGACGTGTACTCATAATAGGGGTATTTTGCAATTTTACCCAATTGAATAAGCGCATCAATAACACGATTGCCTGGATTTGTCTCAACCAGCTAAAGCGCCTAAATCTGACCGAAGAAATGCGCCACTACCTTATTGGAAGGCAGTATGATTCGGAACGTGCGGCATACTGGTATAGCGTAGAACACACAGAGAATATCATTCAGATACTCAAACTCGTCAAGGTGATCGATCAGCGTGATGATGTTTTTTGAGGATTTGATGTCGGTCATCTCCATCGCAGCGTCGAGCTTTTCGGTGTCGATGTCATAGGTGTAAAACTCATACGCAAGCGCGTTCAGAGCGGCAATGCCCTCATTGTCGAGGATGTCCTCAAAGCGGACGGAGAAACGCCCGAAATTGGGATTAATTTTGTAGACTGGTTTTCTGTTCTTCGGGGGTTCATTTCCCTGAAAAACGGTAAAATAGCCGTTTTAGATCTACGTTTTTGTACGCTCGCGGACACGCCCTTGAGACGTGAAAAAGCCCGATAAAATCGGGCTTTTCGGGGCGAATATCTTTTTTATTCGCATAGGATGTCCTATCCGTACAAAAAAGATTTTTTCCGGCGGTTTTGCGTCAGGGACTTGAACCCCCGAAAGAATCTGACTCAGTTACTAACTTAGTCAGCCGGTGACTGAGTTCATGACTAAGTAAGTGATTAGGATAAAATCGCAGTTTTCTATTCTGAAATATATTTTTGCATATTACTGTTAGGCTTATCCTGGATAGTCAATTTAAGTTTTTCAGACTATGGGAGTTACCAAAAACTAATGTATGATACGAAGTAGTGCCTTATGAAACAGACTTACATTTACGACTGAAAGCATATCTTGTCTCCCGAATGACTCCTGTATATCAATATCTATTCTATCGTTGTCACCCGAAGAAAAATCATAGTGTGCTTTTCTTCCTGTCGGAGCAGACAGCCATGTTCCTCCATCAGGAGTGTATGCTCCGTGATTTATCCTTATTTTTCCTTCAATAACTTCGACGCACAGTGTATTTATTCCAATTTCAACTGGTATTCGCAGGCAGTGCTGTCCTTTCAATACTATAAGTTCGCCAAATACAAGCTCCTTCATTAATTTTCACCACCTATCAACTTTTTATGTGTTCTATCTATCCCGATTGCTCCAAGCGGAGCTGTTATCAGTATCGCAAGCACCGCAACCGATAGTATGATCTTTCCGCAGGGTAGACCGAGCGACAGCGGAACAGAGCCGATAGCTGCCTGAACAGTCGCTTTCGGAAGATATGCGATCACGCAGAACAGCCTTTCTTTGGTGGTAAGCTCTGTGCCGAGCATACACAGACATACGCCGACAGTACGAAATGCAAGAGCGATGAATATCATCAGCACTGCCATTCCGCCTGCTGTCAGCGTATAGCGAATATCAACAGCGGCACCGACCAGCACGAACAGCATGACTTCGGCACCGATCCACAGCTTGCCAAACTTTTTCGACATCTGAGCGGAAACGCATTTATCAGCTTTCATTTTCACAATGCATGCCATAGCGACTACGGCAAGAAGCCCTGACATGGCAACATAAGGCTTCACAAGTGTTTCAATGCCCATTAGCAGAAAAGATGTGCCGAGCAGAATAATGACCTTTGTGCTGTTCCTGATTTTATAGTTATATTGATATGCCTTTTCAAAAAGAAAGAATACCGCTAATCCAACTGACGCACCGAGCAGGACGCCAAGAATTATGGATGTGGGGATATTCAGAAAATCAGTCGCTTTTACCGAGCCGCCCTGCGCCATAGTCACGAATGTAGAGAACAGCACGATAACGAAAATGTCATCGCAGGAAGCTCCTGCAAGTATCATCTGCGGTATTCCCTTGTCAGTGCCGACCTTATCTTCAATGAGTTTCACCATTC
>JBGUPW010000248.1:0-4623 GCA_045130495.1 Ruminococcus sp.
GCAGATTCATCAAAGAATACCGCAAACGGAGAGTTCCTGCCTATCAGAATACTCATAACAGAATCAAAATACGCTGCCAGTGTGACATAATCGCTTGTGTCGGTGTTAATCAAAACCGTGTAGGGAGTGGTTAAGATTCTCGTCAGGTTAAAATGCGTTTCACAGTCAGGTGTGGTCATCTGTTCAACCGACTTGCATACTATCTTTAACAAGCTTCGAAACGATCTGCCGCCTTCTTTGGTACCGTTAATCGTTTCATATTCTTCTGTCATATTATTGCTCAGTGCGTAATCCGCAATCACTTTATCGCTATTATGGGAAAACTCACGAATCGCCGCAAGGTTTATCTCTCCGTCGTTAGCCGTTTGCAACACCAACAGAAAACTCAATACATAATCGTGGATGTTTGAGACATCTCTGTATTTTCTGTTCTCTGCTATTTTGGTAAAAATCTCTGAAATTTGTATGGGGCTCATCTGAAAGAAGAAATCATAATTCGGATAAGTCTCCGATACCACAAACAGCTTTCCGAGCTTGCCGGATTCAGCGACGTGAATCATTTTATTCGTTGTCAACGGATTGTTACTCAGAATGATGATCGGCAAGAAAGGATATTGATTTCGAGTACTCAGAATCAAATCTGTCAGGATTTCTGTCCGCTGCTCTAAGGTCCCTCCTGTGAGCAGGAGGTTACCTCCAGCTTTGTAAATCTCCTCCATAGGAAACTGATTGATATATTTTACAATACGGTATTGTCTGTTATGTGCTTCACACTGCGCTCTCACCTGATAAGATACCATAACGATTATTCCTTTCCATATTTCTTGAATCGAATGCGAAAAGGCGGAAGTCCAAAGATATCGCAAAACGCTTCTCCGACTTGAAGATTATGAATATCCGCGTCGGAAACCGTAAATCCCTCGTGCGTAAAGTCTCTTCCGCCAAATGTGACTGCTTCAAAGGTTTTACCGATACGTTCCGAAAACCATTCTCTTGTCGTATAATCAACCGCCTTGAACGCAATAACATTGACAAATCCGGCAGCTATGCTCTTTCCTTTTGCCTCTCCGTAGTTATCGTAGAGCATATCGATACTCTGGATTCCGGCAATCATTTTCAGACCTCTGCTTCTGCCAAGGTTGCACGCATCACCCAACCGTTCTGCATAAGGGAGCGTATACAGCTCGTCGGCAATAAGAAAAAGGTTTCCCTCGCCAACGGAAAGTTGTTCCTTGATTGCTAAATCAAACAGCAGAGAGTAAATCGGGGACAGCGTTTTTCCGCGCGCTATATCAAATTCCAAAAATACAACCTTTGCGCCTTTCTCCCGAACCAGCCTTCGCATGGAAAAATCGCCGTTTGGACTTCTGCGGCGGAAACTGCCAATAAACTGAGATGAACACATTGCGTGTAAAAATCCTTCCACGCCAAGCGACTGCGGAGTCGGTGATGAAGGGTTGCCCAGATACGAGTGAATATAGCTAAAGCCCGATTTGTCCGCGATTGCACATAAATCTTTCGTTACGGCATTGTCGAAGAAATCTCCCAGCGATTCGTTGTTTAATCTGCTATAATTGCCGGTTCGCTGTGCTTCCGCAAGAAAGTATAGAAAAATCATCCTACAAATATCTCTTGCCGCGATATGGAAAAACGGCTGCTGTTGGCTTTCCATTGATTTGAATAATGCGGCAGCGATTTCCAAAGCCGCGCCTGAAACACTACCATCGGAAAAATCTATTGTTTCTCGTCCAAACAACTCTCCGAACAAATTCCATGAACGGCTGTACGGCTTATGTTTGTCCTGCGTAGAAATGACAATATGATTCGGGTTATGCTTATCGAAAAATGCATTGAAATAATCGCCTTTGTAATCAAAAAAGACAACGATTTCGTTATCCTTCAAATGTCCGAGTATGGCACTTGAAATGGAATATATCAGATTGGTTTTCCCTGAACCCGTTGAACCGATATTCAGCAATCCTCTTGAAAGTATTTCATTGGTAAGCCAAAAGCTCCCCGAATCTCCGTCGATCCTGATACCTTCCGTTTGTTCCTGAGGAGGAGGGCTGTCCCGGACAGTATTCCCAATCAAAACCGTTGGCGGATCAATCAGCTTAGATTGTTCGTTTGATGTGATTGTCAACCTGTCAAGCTTCTTCATAGATTTACTCCTTTCGCTACATGGAAACACCGCCTGCGTCTCCAACATCGCAACCTTCGGATATATCTGCTCCGTCACTAACAGATGGCGCAGCCTCAGCTTCCGCCGTGTCAAATTCGGCAACAGCGTCATAATACTGTTCAGCCATTTGCGACGTTTCCTCTAACGCTTCTTCATGCGAAAGCTGCGGATCGTTCAGCGCGTGCTGATAATAGTTGTTGACAGAATCATGCAGGGTTGCTTCGAACTGCTCACGTGTAACAGCCGTCGGCTGAAATGTTTGATTTGACATGGTATCCTCCTTCAATTCGTTTGTGTTTTGATTGGCGGACGCGATCATTTCCGCTTTGACAGCAGCTTCTATGTTTTGCTGTACGTTTGTATTCTCGTGATTATAAACATTCATCAGCGCCTTGGTAATTTGCTCAGGCGTGTTTTCATTGCCGAAAAGGTGATTGTAATATTGCAGCCGAGCCTGCCATCCCTCTGTTTCCATACGTTTTCCGTATGCTTCCATAGCGGCGTCACTACCATACATCTCCTTCAAATCGGAAATGATAGCGGCGGTCTTATTCTGCGAAACCATATAGGCGTCCAGTTCCATAGGCTGCATATAATAGAGAGCGTAATCGTTTTTTCCTGAAAGATATTGGTTGCCGAGCTGTCCGTCCACTACAGAAAGGGACGGTGCGTTCGCCTCCAACGCAGCACGCACATCTTCATCGGCTTTGATGTTTCCGTTAAGGATATTTTCCTGAACAACATGCTGATGCTCATGTAACAAACATTCCAGAGTTCGATATCCACTATCGGGAATCGTGAATTGGATAGTATCATTGCCGTTTTTATAAGAATATTCTCCTGAAACGGCTAAATCGTAGTTGATTGTTATCTTGCCATTATCCTCATATCCCGAAATGTGCTGCGGCATGGACGCAAAGGAAACCTCGGCAGAATATAAGTTGCCATACTGTGCCGCTTCACGGTTGACTGTTTCCTGCAACACGCCGAGCTTTTGCGACTCAGTCAAACCATTCCAGGTTTCCTGACGGTACATAGCGTATAGCTGTACGGACGAGAGTTTTTGATAAGGAGTCAAATCCCGCATCACAAATCCGCCCCCTGTTACATCCGCGTTTGCCAAAGAACGAATTCTTTTCCTTCATCCTTGGCATACGCCGCCAAATCGAGAATAGCGGAAATGACGTCTTGGCTGTTCCTAATTGACAGCACCGCATTGACGCTGTATTTTTCTCGTATGAGGTGATCGGTCAAGTCTCTCCCGTTTATCCATTCCGAAAGGTTTTCCGCAAGCGCAGGCGGCAAATCGCACAGCTTTTCAGCCAATTCCTGTGCCGCCACGTCTGTCAAATACGGTTTGTTCTGTTTGATTGCTTTCAGCAGCAATTCCTCTGTTATCTTGTTCATATAACCGTCTCCGTTTCGTACATCAATATTGTATTTTTGCTGTGCGCCATTCCGCGGCTATATAAGAACAAATCACCTCCAATTTAGGCACGACAAAAAAGCCGATTATATCAACCAACTACAAACCAAAACGGACACACCACACCTGTGAGAATTCAATCCGATTTCAGTTGTAATTAATTAATATAATCGGCTTCGATAAGAAGCACTATAAAAGTGTATCTAAACTATATCACGGAATTACTTAAATGTCAATAGGTTTTAAAAATTATCCGCAGCGACTTAAATCAGTCCGTTGCGGATATTTGTTTTTGTCAATCCCCTATGGGAAAGGTAAAGCTGCTCTTTGCAGCACTTGGAGCAATAACGGAGGTATTTGTATCAATCCCCTATGGGAAAGGTAAAGAGAAAATTTAGCAGAAATTGCCAATATTCAAATTGCAGATTTAGTATCAATCCCCTATGGGAAAGGTAAAGAGCCGGAGCTAAAATCTTCAATGCTGGCAATTATCAGCAGATGTATCAATCCCCTATGGGAAAGGTAAAGAGAAAAAACGTTTTGAGAAATATTTTACGTCCACTTAAGGTATCAATCCCCTATGGGAAAGGTAAAGGAAAATATCAGTAACACCCCAAAATCTTATTATTTCGTATCAATCCCCTATGGGAAAGGTAAAGCGAATCAGACTATCTAAAACAATTTGGACCAGCGATTATGTATCAATCCCCTATGGGAAAGGTAAAGATAATTGGTATATCATTGCACTATAACCAAATAAAGTATCAATCCCCTATGGGAAAGGTAAAGCGTTTCAAAAAATAATTTTATCACTGTTACTTTGCTGTATCAATCCCCTATGGGAAAGGTAAAGGCGGATAGATATCCTTGGAATGATTAAACGATGACCGTATCAATCCCCTATGGGAAAGGTAAAGAACAACATTTAGTGCTGTGATTTTATTATAATACATAGATATAGATTTGTCAAGAAATTCTTTCAAGAAATCATTCAAAATAATTTGCCAATATTAGT
>JBGUPW010000249.1:0-7010 GCA_045130495.1 Ruminococcus sp.
GTAGATTGAAAGGATTTAGAAAACGCTGACTATTTTGTTGCGATTAGAGCTAATCAAGCACCAATTATTGCTACGGAAGAATTTGATAAGAAAAGTATTTTTTTCCTTCTTAAAGAAGAACTGGATTTGCCGGATTACTCGGTTCACAACATCACACAGCCAATGTTTTGGTATAATTCCCAAAAGGCAAACTTGAGAGCATACCGGGCATTTCCGAAAATGTCAAATCGAAAAGTGGACTGGAAGTGGGTTGACGAGCAGTGAATGAATTGTCTATAGTAATCATCACCTATAATAACTATAAATTAAAAAATGGTACCATTGAAACATTGCTGTTGTCGCTTGATGCACAATCCGATATTGTTTTCGATGTTAGTTGCAGGTGTCCCTGCGAGAATCATAAAGTATAATGTTGAGTGGAGTATCTAAGATGATTGATAAAATGTCAAAAGATGATTGTGTCGGGTGTGGTTTGTGTGCAAGCGTGTGCGACCGACAAGCGATAACGATGCAACCGGATGAATGCACCGGCTTTTTTTATCCTTTCATTGACGCGTCTAAATGTACTGAATGCAAAAAATGTCAAATTAGTTGTCCGGTGGTAGTTAAAAGAAAAAGTTGTAAATTGAAGACACAGAGAACGAATTCTCCTAAGTGCTTCGCTGTTAGATCATTAAACGACGAAACACGCTTTGCAAGTACATCAGGAGGTTTTTTCACAGAAATTGCCACAGAAATTCTTGATAATGGAGGAAAAGTTTATGGCGTAGGGTACTCGGACGGCATGGATGTTCTTCACATGCGCATTGATAATACAGCTGACTTAAAGGTTCTTCAAAAATCAAAATATGTTCAAAGCGATATGAGAGATGTCTACGTCGATATTAAGAAAGATATTGAGTCTGGGGACCTAGTCCTGTTTGTAGGATGTCCTTGAGTTGTAATACGTCGGATTCTAAGGATGGACATAATCATTTTTGGCTCTTAAAGAGGAAAGAAGCCGTATAGTCAACTTCACAACCCAGATACACTCTTCATTAAAGGAGGTGCAGCCGATTGGTCGCACCTCCTTTTTGACTTTCTGTTACCCTCTTGTAATTTTCTCCGAGTTGAGTATAATAACGATAGTGGGATTTGAAATCCCAGATAGAAACAGAGGTGCTGGTATGAGGACAAAAGACCAAGGGACTCTCGACAAAATACTGAAGTTCGTAAACAAGTATTATCAAGAAAATCGTGTTGCTCCCACAATCAGCGAGGTTGCTGCTGGCGTCGGTGTGGCCAGATCGACAACTCATCGCTACATTCAGGAGCTTAGCGATAGAGATTTGCTTGATTACGGCAGGGGTATTCTTTCCGCGCCTGAGAGCGCCAAAATGAAGACAGACTACATTGCCGCCCCGTTAGTTGGCTCGATTTATTGCGGCTCTCCTGAAGAGGAAGAAGAAAACGTCGAGGAGTATGTCAGCCTTCCTGTTTCATTATTTGGCAAAGGAGACTTTTATATTCTCCGAGCCAAAGGCGATTCGATGGTCGATGCCGGTATCGCCGAAGGCGATCTGCTGGTGATAGAGCGTAATTGCCCTGCTTCCGAAGGGGATATAGTCGTTGCGCTTGATCAGGAACAGCAGAACACGCTAAAAAGGTATGTTGGCTTCGACAACGACGAAAAGTGCTTTATCCTTGCTTACGAGAATGAAGCACGGTATCCGGGAGAGGTCATAAAACTGAAGAGCTTCGAGGTTCAAGGTGTAGCTCGTCACGTAATAAAGGCTCTCTAAAACAAATTATCTTAACTAATGGGAGATGTTTTGGTTGAACTCTGTTGACGTGAAATGTCCGATTTGTGGGGCTATGAATGAGTCTCTTAATTTAGAAGAAACCGATGGGTGGATGGAATGCGAGAGCTGTGGAAACGCGGTCCAAATAATGAAATACGTTAAGACCAGGCGTGTACCGTGCTTTCAGATGCATGATTGTCAAGTGCTCGTACCGCTTTCGCAGAAGTAATGGCAAAGGAGTACGGCGATGCTGGAGGATTGGACGATTTACTCCTGGTATTGCCCGAACTGTAGGAACGAAGTTGCGGGGCTAAAGAACAGTAAAAACCAGATAAGAGTAAAATGCAAAACTTGCGGATCTGAAATGGTCCGTACAATAGTTGGACGGAGACATGATGTAATTGACATCTACGCTCCGTCAGGGCAGGAACACAACGATTTAGAATTAAGGAGATACTGACATGACGATGATCGAGAGCTTCGTTAAAGAGCGCAATGAGGCGCTGTTTAGCTTGGATAGAAGGAAGATAGAAGCTTACCTCGTCAAGTATGGCGAGGGAGAAACAGCAAAAGCCCCTGAACTGCTGTTCTGGGCGAGCGTTTACAAGGCGATTTGTGGAATCAATGGAGCACCGAGGGATGTATTGGAGAAAGCCCATACCTGGCTTTCCCGTAACGGGTTCTCTATTCCGTCCTAATAGGCAATCTGACAACTGAATCAACGGCATCACGACGGAACGGTCGGGCTGAAATAGGGCCACACTAAATCCGATTCCAGGTCACTTGACCGTGTGGCAGAAATGCCCGAACACAACCGGTAGTTATTCCAGACATACGTGAGAGGCCACCGGCAAGGCAAGACACTATAGCTCTATCTATAGGTCTACCTTGTCGGTGGCCTTTTCTTTTTCTCACCGACAAACAACAAATACATATTCGCAGCCTGAAGTACAAGGGCCAAGGATACAAATACGCTGATTTCAAACTTTTTTGAAAAAGCAGTATGGGTACCCTTAGATTTCTGCACCCTTTTTCAGGCAAGCAGCATCGGGAGTCCTTTTCGCCAGCGTAGTTGTGTCCTTTGGACCGCAGCAGGTGGAAAGGACTTTTTATGTTGCGCCAGTGGCTTTGCTATGTAGCTGAATACCCGTGATCTCCGGATTTTTGACTTTCAACACAAATTCAAAAATTCAAAGGAGATCACAAAATGTCAAACATCACAAACCTAAAGAACTACTCGTCCTTTGTGAAGGAATGCCGTTTCTTTTACTGCCAAACTGTATTTGATGGTGATTGGGATGGCAGAGAAAAATTCATAGTTTCCTCAGACACAACTGAGAATGAGCTGTGGATGAAGTATCCAGAGATAATGAAGGCTTTGTCCCCTTACATGTTCTGTAACGCTGCTTGCGGAGATATTTATGCAGAAAGCCTCAAGAACATAAACAAGTTTAGAAAACGGAGCTCAAATACGATTGATTTTGGAGCAATTGAGGTTTTAGAAGATCAGATGGACATTGAGGCACCCGAATTGGGCATAAGACTGATCTTATCAGAGGGGCTATCCGTTTGTACTCCACTTCAACGTGAACGTATTCAAAAATACTACATTGAAGGAATGTCTCTAAGCGAAATAGCTGAAGGCAAGAATATTTCTACTGTTCAGCAATCCATAGATGCAGGAATTAAGAAAATGAAAAATTTTTTTGGAGTAGACCCATAAAAACACCCCTTCTAATTCCTTACTTAGTGAAAGGGTATTTCAAGCTATCCGGATAAGCGTTCCCTTACTTAATCTTGAAAGGAACAAATGAAATGAACGAAGAGAAAAAAGTAAAATATGGAGAAATCTATTTCTATGATTTCGGCGAGCATGAAGGCTCCATTCAAAATGGCCTACGTCCGGCAGTCGTCATACAAGATAATAAGCTAAATGATCATGGTCCAACGACGATCATTGCCGCCATTACTTCAGTAACAAAAAAGCTATACCTCCCTTCACATATTCTGATTGGTGAACAGTTTGGGCTCACAAAGCCGTCAATGATCCTTCTTGAGCAAGTTGCTTGTGTGAATCAGAAAGATCTTGGGAACTTTGTGGGAGCCATCAACAACGAGAAAATAAAGCGTGCAATCCGTTGCGGACTGAAAAAAACATTTGGATTGTGGGATTATGCACCGCGCGGAGACGCAGATGTTAGATGTTTGTGCCCCAAATGCTTGCAGGACTATATTCACTCCAACAAATATATTGTGAAAAGGCTCGATCCGTTTGCCGCTGCCAAAGAGCAGTGTGACAAGTGTGATTCCAATGGATACGACTATATCCTTATTCCCCGCAAGGTCGAATTGAAAGATCAAATGTGTAAATCTCAAATTCGCACATTTGAGATGGAGGCAGCAAATGAATAAGCTAAATGCAGTCAGAATAATCACCTATTCCCAAAACGCTGGAACCACAACTACCGGGTTGCTCCATAAGCAAAGAGGCTGCATTTATAGCAAATCACAGGATGAATACTATGCGGGAAAGGAGGCGCGACATGGAAAAATTGTATACGCGTAGAGAAGCAGCCTCTATGCTTGGTATAAGCCTAACATCGCTTGATACCGCAAGAAACACGGGTGCTATTGCCTTTATTCAATACGTTCCAAATGGCAGCGTCTTCTTTACAGAAGAAGCTCTCCAGGAATATATAGCAAAACACACATACCAAGCGAAGCCAGAAGAACGACGGGTGACATACCGAAAACCGTGGGCGCATAAGTAGTTGTTCCGTTTCAGTGTTATTGGATCGTCTCAATGAAAGGAGATCACAATGCCAAGAAAAAAGAAAGTAATTCCTGAATACGGAACTTGTATAAGAAAAGGAATTGAGTATTATCGGACAAGAATTGTTGACTCTGACGGTAAACGTGTTTCGCTCTATGCCAGAACCCCCGAGGAGTTGTATGAAAAGGTACAAGAGGCTGAACGGCTTATTGCGGAAGCATCTTTTAGAAAAGAGAATCCGACAGTCAACGAATACTGTGAAAAATGGTTGTTGATTCAAAAAGGTCGTCTCAGAACCACCACATACACGGACTATGAGTGGAAGGTTAAAAAGTATATCCAGAAACCGCTCGGAAACAAATATATGACCGATGTAACCCCGGATGACGTAAATCTCGCTATACTTCCCGCGTTAAGTATGTCGGAATCCGTATATCGCTCAACGCAGATGCTATATAAACTGATTTTCACAGCGGCAGAAGATAGCAACGTCATAAAAAAATCCCCCTGTTCAAAGCTATCAGCTAAGGGAGGAAAACCGCAGAAAGTCAAAAAAGCATTGTCTGATGAACAAGTCGAGAAGTTACTAACGGCAATTAAAGATCTGCCGCCATATGTGTTTGTTATGATAGGATTGTATTGTGGGTTAAGGCGTGAAGAGATTCTCGCACTTCAATGGGATTGTGTCTTTCTGGATGTCCCAGCCCCGTATTTGTCTGTAAAAAGAGCGTGGCATACAGAGCACAATCGTCCGGTAATACTGGATGAGCTGAAAACAAGTGCAGCCAAAAGAGATATACCCATACCTCCGCCGTTAGCTGATTGCCTTAGAGAAGTAAAGGCAAAGAGCCAATCTCCATTTGTGGTCGCAAACAGAGATGGTGAGCCTCTTTCCTACACTCAGTTCCAACGCGTCTGGAAGTATATAGTGACAAGGAGCAATAAGGAACGCACCTACGTGAGGTATGTGAACGGTCAAAAAATCAAGCACACAGTCACACCGGTTCTCGGTGAAAAGGCTCCTCATAATGGCAAGGTGGTGTACAGCTTGGACTTTCAAGTGACGCCGCACCAGTTGAGGCATACATATATCACGAACCTGATATATGCTGGGGTAGATCCCAAAACTGTTCAGTACCTGGCCGGTCATGAAAACAGCAAAATTACAATGGACATATATGCTAAGGTGAAATACAACAGCCCCGATGCGCTGTCCACCATTGTAAATAACGCATTCAACAACATGTACGTGAAAGCGGAGTAACCTGTTGAGGAGCCGAATAATATCGGCTCCTCTTCTTGTCTCTTGAAAAAACAATCAGCTTGTGCTATATTATAAAAACCTAAGGGAAACAAGCACCATACGAGAACTGGAGCTTCACGGGGACAACCTAAGGGACAACCCAATGGCATAACGCTTAAAAACCTTGATAAATAAAGGATTTTGGAGCCTGAAACTTTCAGAAGTACGGCCTCAAGGCTGCACGTCGTGCTCCGCAGTTCAGCAAGCGCTGATCGAATATCACGATTTTCAAAACCCCGGAAGCGAGCGGCTTTCGGGGTTTTTCTTTTTGCCCTGCGCTGGCCCGGCCTGCGTGAACCAAATCGATCCTGCCGGGGATCGCATTTGACTGCAGAGAAGCGAGCGCGATGCAGCGCCCATGTTATACTGCCCGTGATGAAATCAAACCGGAGGACCCGCATCTTGACACTGGTGGTTGTTTATGATAGAATGACATTACTAATAGTAACATAAGGGGGCGGGGACATGGAGAATATCATCTTAAGCTTGCTTATATTAAAAGAAATGACGATCTATCAAATACGCGCGTATATACAGCAGAAGCTTTCAACAGTCTGCAGCGACAGCCTTGGGAGCATCCAGGCGGCATTGAAGAAACTGCTGGATAGAGGGGATATCACGGTCAGCGAATACACGGAAAACAACATCCTCAAGAAAAGATATTGCGTCACGGCCAAGGGCGTAGCCCACTATAAAGCGTGGCTTGGAACGCCGATCAACGTCGGCAAAATGAAAACCATGGAAGAGGGGAAGTTCTTTTTCCTGGGGATGGCGCCCGCGGAAAAGCGCATCGCTTTTTTGCGGCAGTATATCGACGACTTGAAGGCTGAATACCGAAAGCTGTGCGAAATCAAACGCTTTACCGATGAGAATCAAACAGCTGTCATCCAAAAAAGCACGCAGATGATATGTGGCGATGGCGCCGCCGTCGATCATCTCAAGAAAGTTTCCGGCGAAAACGACCCGGAGAAGGTGATCGGGAATCTGTACGCATATCAGATGTATTTGCTTGCGCACGGTCTGAAGGGCGTTCAATCTGACATCGAATTTTACGAAGAAATCCTGGAAAAGGAATTGGAAGGATAGAGTTTCATGTATATTTACCTCGGAGCATTTTTATTGGCTGTCGTTATCGCGCTGAGTATTCTCCTTA
>JBGUPW010000250.1:0-9868 GCA_045130495.1 Ruminococcus sp.
TCCTCCAATTCCCGCGGTCGGCTGAGCCGACAATCAGTCCGCGCTCCGTAACATCATAAAAAGCCTTCCTCCAATTCCCGCGTCAAAACGCGCCGTTGAAGGAAGGTTGTTTTTATATGATTTTATCAATAGGCGCCAAAAGCGCCCACCGGCGCGCGCCGTTGAAGGAAGGTTTTGTATATAGCTATTTATCAATAGGCGCCGAAAGTGCCCACCGGCACCCACCGGCATTATGACTTTTTCCAGGCGGCGGGGGCAAACAGGACGAGGATCGGGAACAGTTCGAGTCTGCCGGCTATCATATCGAAAATCAGCACGCATTTTGACAAAATGCTGAAATCCGCGTAATTGCCGACCGGACCGACCTCGTTAAGTCCCGGACCCGTGTTGTTGAGCGTGGCGGCAATACTCGTTATGCTCGTCACCATGTCCTTGCCCTCGATCGAAACGATCAGGAAGCTTGTCAGGAATACCGCCAGATAAACCACAAGGAAAACCGAGGTGTTGCGCGTGATGTTATGGTCAACGGACTTTCCGTCCATTTTGATAGACTTGATGTTGCGCGGGTGAATCAGCAGCGAGACCTCTTTTTTTACCTCTTTCGCGAGGATCACCAGTCTTGAAATTTTGAAGCCGCCGCCCGTGCTGCCCGCCATCGCGCCTACAAAGGTGATAACAAGGATAACCGCCTTTGAAAGCTGCGGCCAGTGGTTGACGTCGCCTATGCCGAAGCCTGTTGTGGTGATGATCGACGACACGTAGAAGAAGCTCTGATGGATCGATTCTCCGACGTCGTAATGATAAAGCGGAAAGATGTTGCTCGCAATTATCGCGGTTGAAACGACGATGAAGCCCAGATAGAACCACAGCTCTTCCATTCTTAAAATCTGCTTGAACTTGCGCCAAATCAGCAGGATATAAACGGAAAAATTAACGCCGAACAGCATCATAAACACCGCGATGACCGTTTGAAGATAGTGAGAATGATACGCCGCCATATTGTCGTTGTGGATTCCGAAGCCGCCCGTTCCTGCGTTTGAGAAGGAAACGTTGACGGCGTCGAAGAAGCTCATGCCGCCGAAAAGCAGCAAGATGGTTTCAAGCGCGGTAAGACCGAAATAAATGCCGTAGAGCAAAGCGGCGTAGTTGCGCATTTTCGGCACAGCCTTGCCGATTATGGGCCCAGGGCTTTCCGCTTTCATCAAAAAGATGCTCTGCTGACCGCCCAATCTCGGGATAAGCGCGAGCAGGAACACGATGACTCCCATGCCGCCCAGCCAGATCATCACGCTTCGCCAAAGCAGCATTCCGTGGCTCAAAGCCTCAACATCCGTCAGGATCGTGGCTCCCGTCGTGGTGAAGCCCGAAGCCGACTCAAAATACGCGTCGAGATAATTCGGTATCTCTCCGCTGAGGAAAAACGGCAGCGCCGCGACAGCCGACATCAAAAACCAACTGAGCGCTGTGGCGGCAAAGCCGGCTTTTTGATAAAGCACCATGCTTTTGGGCTTTTTCAGCTTGACGGCAAGCAAGCCCACGACGGCGGCGCCGAGACCCGTCAGAAAGAAATATATTCCCTCGTGCTCGCGGTAGATCAAAGAGGTGACGGTGCAGACCTGCATAGCCGCGCCCTCGACGATCAGCACCCAGCCGAGAATATAAACAATGATACGTTTATTCATAACCGAGCACCCTTATTAACGCTTCAAAATATCGTTTAGGTCGCTCAGCCCCTTGTGCTTGGTGATAACGACCACCGAATCATCCGCCATAATAACGTCGCTGCCCTGCGGAAGAATGATTTTTCCTCCGCGCGAAATGCAGATGACCTGCAAATCATCCTTTAAATCAAGCTTAGCGAGCGGCGTATTGAGTGTTCTCGAATTACTCTTTGCGCGGAACTCCAACGCCTCGACCCTGTCCTCATGCAGACGGTAAAGCGTTTCAACGTTGCTTCCCAGAGAATTCTGCATGGCGCGGATGTATCGCGCGATATATTCGCCCGTGAGCGTTTTCGGGTTCATCACGCACTCCAGACCGAGGTTTTCTATTATCGGGTCAAAGGACTCGTTGTTTATTTTTGTTATTGTCTTTGCTTTTGAAACGCTCTTGATGTAGAGCGAAATGAGAATGTTTTCCTCGTCGTAGTCCATAAGAGCCGCTACTCCGTCGGCGCGGTCGATTCCCTCGCTGAGCAACAGCTCCTGATCCATGCAGTCGCCGTGAATGATGATGGCGTTGTAAAGCGAGTCGGCGAGCTCCTGGCAGCGTTCCGCGTTGCGCTCAATTATTTTAACGTTCGCGCCCGACTTGATAAGCCGCTGTGCAAGATAGAACGACACCTTGCCGCCTCCCAGCAGCACAACGTCGCGGCTTCTGCCGATGTTGACATTAACTTTTTTGAAGAACCTCGCCGCGATCTCCGGCTTTGCGACAATTGAAACCTTGTCGCCTGCCTGTATCACCGTGTCGCCGTTCGCAATGTAAACGTCCTTACCGCGCTCAACGGTACACAGCCTCACCCTGCCTTTCAGGGTATCTATCTGGCTGATTTTCCTCCCCGCGATCAAGGATGATTCGGGAATGAGAATCTTGATCAGCTCGACCGCACCCTTTGCGAAGCTGTCGATTTCAAGCGCACCCGAAAAACGTAGCAGGCGGCTGATCTCAATAGCCTCGGTCAGCTCGGGGTTGATCGACATTGAAAGCCTAAGCTGATCCTTGACCCTGTACAAATCATCGGTGTATTCGGGGCTGCGAACTCTTGCGATCGTATGCGGCACACCGATAGAGCGCGCCATAAGGCAGGTGTAAAGATTCACCTCGTCGCGCGCCGTAGCCGCTATAACCAGATCTGCGGTTTCGGCTCCCGCGTCGGCGAGCGCCTCGTATGTGGCGCCGTTTCCCTCAACGCCCAATACGTCGAAGGATTCCGAAAGGCGGCGCACAGCCGCTCTGTCGTTATCCACCACAGAAATAGTGTGCTCAGAAGCAATCAGCTCTCTTGCTATGGAGGTGCCGACCTTGCCGCAGCCTACAATGACTATTTTCATATTATTCTCCCAAGCCTAAAAGACATACGGGAGATAAACAAATCCCCCGTTATTTTAGGAACCCCCTCGGATTCCTTCTTTGAATTTTTCTTTATAGAATAATACACCAATTGACACAAAAAATCAATATTCTTTATAAAAAAAGTTTGCAAAAGCATATTTTTTCGGTCAAATAGGTATTTAATTTTTTGCATTATTATGATATAATACCATTAAAATATGATGCTGTTTTTTGGTCTGCGGCAAGGCGGAGCATTCGCCAGCCGCGCTGTCGGGGAGGTCAACAATGAAACGTAAGGATTACATAAGCTGGGACGAATATTTTATGGGGGTGTCGCTGCTCGCGGCAAAGCGCAGCAAGGATCCCAACACACAGGTGGGGGCGTGCATAGTCGATAAAAACAATATAATTCTGTCCACAGGCTACAACGGCTTTCCTTACGGCTGCTCCGACGACGTTTATCCGTGGGAGCGCGACGGCGACGACACAAAGTACAATTACGTTGTTCACGCCGAGCTGAACGCGATTTTGAACGCGCGCGGCAAGGACTTAAACGGCGCGCGGCTTTACGTCGATTTGTTCCCCTGCAACGAGTGCGCCAAGGCTATTATCCAATCTGGCATATCCGAGATCGTTTATCTTTACGACAAATACGCCGACACCGCCGCAACGATAGCCTCAAAGAAAATGCTCGCCTCGGCGGGAATAAAGCTGAGGAAGTTTGAGGCGAGTACCGACAGCATAACGCTCGTTTTCAGTCCGCGATGATTTTCCCCTTTTCCACGTTGGGCTTGATAAAATTCTCAAACGAATATTTCCATAGTGCCGCCGAACCCTCGGCGGTGTTTTTGTTGCGGTTCAAGACCTGACTCAGCCTTATTCCGTGATTTTCCCATTCAATGCCGTTTGTTGCGTTGTTGAGCATGGCGGGCTGGATGTTGTCAAGAGTGCGGGCAAATCTCGCCTCGGGAGTCTTGCCCTCCTCAAACTCGTCCCATAAAGCGCGGAGCTTTTCAGCCTGATCGGGCGGCAGAAGATTGTATATCCTGTCTGCCGCCTTTTCCTCACGCTCGCGCTGAGTCGATACGCCCTGAGCGTCGTAGGCGTAGGTGTCGCCCGCGTCGATCTCAACTATATCGTGTATCAAAATCATCGAAACCGTGCGCAGCACGTCGATCTCTTCGTTTGCGTACTCGCTTAGCAAAATGCACATCAGCGCCATGTGCCACGCGTGATCGGCGTCGTTTTCATGGTCTTTTCCGTTCGACAGACGGGTTTGCCTGTAGATGCTTTTCTCCTTGTCCGCTTCCAGAATAAATTCAAATTGCTGTTCAAGCCGTGTATCAGCCACGGTCAACACCTCAAATCTGATTTATAAAATAATAATTTTACAATAATATTTTAAACAATTATAATTTATACAATATTTTATCAAAAAGCTCATTTCATTTCAAGTGCGGAGCTTTGTTTTATCGTCACAAAACCCGGCACAAAACGCCGGTTTATAACCAAAAAAGTTTTTCCGCAATGAGTTAACGGCAGCCCAAATCGGACTGCCGTTTTTATTAAGCGATATTAATTTTTAGTAAACTATAACTTTAGTAAACTATAACGGGAGTTCCGTAACCGGTATTGTTATAGATCGTTTTCACAGCGTTGTACGGTGTGTTTACACAGCCGTGAGAGCCGTCGTATGTGTAAATGCTGCCGCCGAAGCTGGAGCGCCAGCTTGCATCGTGGATTCCGCAACCTCCGCTGAACGCCATCCAGTAATCAACGTGCGAGCTGTATCCGGGGCCTGTAAGGTATGTATCTCTCGCGCGGGAATAAATATCAAAATATCCCTTGGGAGTATCCATTGAATTTCTCATACCTGTAACAACCGGGGTGTCTACCAAAAGCTTTCCGCTCTTGTAGAACCACATACGCTGCTGGCTTATGCTGATCTCAACATACGTGCTTCCCGTGGAAACGCCGTAGATCGCATCGGAAACGGTGATCGCCTTGGTGTTCGCCGTGCCCGTTATCGTCCTGCCGTTTGCCTTGTAAATTGGATATACGCGGAAGTAAAGCTTTTGATTCGCGGACAAACGGTTGGTTGTAAAGGTGCTTCCCGTTGAGGAGCCCGCAAACGTATATGCCGTCGCGTTTTGGTTGGTCGAGTAGTAAATGTCATAGCGTGTCGCATATGCGTTTTTGTTCCAGTTGACCGTAACCTTGTAAAGCTTTGTGCTGATCGAGAATCCGGGAGCGCAGAGTCCCGCAAGACAGGTGATAGTTGCGCCCGGGGAATGATACATATTGCCGTTTGAAAGCTTGCGGAAAGCAACGACCTTGTACGTAAAAATTTTGCCGAGTTTAACATTCTGCTCGGTGTAGCGGTTGTTGTTTTTGCCTGTGATCGTCTTAACAAGCACATAATCGTTTCCGCTATCGGCAGAAGCGCGGAAGATCTTGTAGCCCGTCGCGTTATTGTTGACGTTCCACTTTATCTCAACAACGTCCGATGAACGTGTTCTCAGAAGAGAAGTGGGTTTTTCGGGCTGAGTCGCGGTGACAAGCTTTGTTGTGGGACCGTATTGCCTTTTGCCGCTCTTTTCGGCATAAGCGGCAACCTTGAGGTAATACATGGAAGCTTGTCTGAGATTGTTCACCACGACCGAGTTCTGTGTAACATCGCAAACCTTTGTATACACTGTTTTTTGGTCAGCGTCGCAAATGTACACGGAGTAACCGGTTGCGCCCTGAGTTTTGTTCCACTTCAATCCGATCTTATTGGATTCGATCGTGGTCTTGCCCAAGCCGGTAACTTTTCCCTCGAACTGCGAAGCCGCGTTAAGGATACCGTCGGGCAGCTCTTCGTCAGCTGCAACCGACTGACTGTTTTCGGTAAGCACGCCGTCCGCTGCGGCAGACTGATTGTCGGTCTCCGCAGCAAATGCGCTTACAGCGGTAAACGTTGTGACCGCCATCATAACGGCAAGCAGCACGGCAAGCATACGCTTTGTGGTTGTTTTCATTTTAATCCCTCTCTTTTCAATAAAAATTTTATGCTTTCGGGCTTTCACCCGTAATGCCGAGTATAACGCAAGGTCAGAGCAAAAAAGCAAAAAACGTGTCGCTTGACTTCAAAATTATTTTCCGCTCTCTACAAGCGACTTGACCACCTCTGCCTTGAACCTGTCAAACGGCGATTCAAAGCCGTCTGCCTGAAGCTTTGGTTCAAGCTTTTTGGGTGTGAGATTTGAAGCTCCTGACTGTGCGTGCATGGGAATCATAATGTGCTCTCGCCGGATAAGCGTAAACAACTCGCTGAGCGTCTTGGTGTCGCGTATAGCCTGAATAAGCTTGCTGTCCGCCTCGCTCACCTTTGGGGGAACGTAGGCTCCGCAAACCGCCCGCTTCACCTCAGCCTTTAGCCTGTCCAAGGGCAAATCATTGTTGTCGATTATCTCCTTTGACGAAAGCTTTCGGGGCTGCAAATTTGACGCGCCCGACTGCGCGTGCATATATATTTCAATCTGCTCATGCTGAATCAGCGCAAAGAGCTGACTGAGTGAAGTGCACTCATCGATCGCTTTAAGCAGCTCGGGAATTTTTTTCTTTTTGTATCCGGAAGGATATGCGTTGTTCACTCAATCACCTGCCTGTCGTCTTCCGATTATGGTTTTTCCGCAAATAAATCACGTCGGAATTATTATCCATGTATAGTATATTATACTAAACATTGTATTTTTTTTCAATACCCTTTGAAAATTTTCATTGTTTACAGTTTTTTAATTTTATGATATACTGATTCTAAGTGATTTATCAAGGATTTTATCATGGATTTGATTTATCAAAGATTTGTCAGAAATTAATCAAAATAATAATTCAAAACAGAAAAGAGGTCTGCTTATGAAAAAATACATTTGTGCGGCTCTTGCCGCCGCAGCGCTTATCTCAGCCTTAATGTGCGGCTGCGGAACAAAAACCGAAAGCGGAAAGGAAGAATCAAAAACCGAAGCTTCCGCTTCCTCGGCTGATCTGTCCGCCGCGTCCGACACAAAAACCGCCGAATCCTCTGCCGCGTCCTCGGCAGCAAGCGGAGTCGCGCAAAGCGACCTGTCCCCGGAGAATTTTTCCGAGGAAAACGGCTTTATCATCTACAGTCGGAACGGACAGCCCGCCTGTGAAACGGGAATCGACGTTTCCTCATACAACGGCGACATCAACTGGGCGCGTGTAAAGAACGCGGGAATAAGCTTCGTAATGGTCAGGCTCGGCGGCAGAGGCTACGGCGATGAAGGCTCGCTCTATTCCGACGACAAGGCGGCTGAATACATAGCGGGCGCTCAGGCGGCGGGCTTGAAAACAGGCGGATACTTCTTCTCTCAGGCGATATCCCCCGAGGAAGCGCGCGAGGAAGCGGAGTATTGCCGTCAGCTTGTCGGAGACCTAAAGCTTGACTATCCGCTCGCCTACGACTGGGAGATCATCAAGGACGACGAGGCGCGAACCGACAACCTCACCGTTGAACAGGCGACGTCATGCGCACGCGCTTTCTGCGACGCCGTGAAGGAATACGGGTGGCAGCCGATGATCTACGCCTCCGACGCTGAAATCTCCAAAAAATACGACGTGAATCAGCTTTCCGATATCGAGCTCTGGTATAGCGAATACGACGCCGCCTACCCGTCCTTCCCCTATGCGCTAAGTATGTGGCAGTATTCCAAAACCGCCGCTGTTGACGGCATAACGGGCGACGCCGACCTCAACCTGCGCTTCACGGGTTAACGGCAAAAATGCGGTCAAACACTGCGATCAAGCGGCATTTTCTATAATTACACAAAAGAATTATTGTGTTTTTAACCAAACACACGCGGAGTTATTTGTATACAATATATGAATAACTCCGTTTTTTATTTCTTATATTGAAATTTCGGAAGAGTTTGGTATAATATGCTACAGGAAGGAACGTTGCTGTACGGCAACGAATTTTTTACCGGTTTTTCGGGAACGGACGGGCTGACCGCGTTTGACAAAAATCCGTGAAAAACAGCACGGTCGGTTTTGCCTGCCATTCCGTTGATCGGTGACCGGATTGGAGAAATAAATTGAAGAGAAAAGACAGGAAAAACGAGGAAATCAAATTTCTCGGCGTGGACGGCTTTGAGGAGATCGAAACAATTTCGCCATATGACGCGCCGGAAAAGACACTGAGCAGCACTGCAACCAAGGAAACCAAAGGAAAAGTCAAAGGAAAAACCAAGAAAAAGAGCAGTATGTTCAAAGCGTCAGAGGGCAAGCAGCAGCCCGCTCACATGGTCGGCGTGGCTCCCGTGAAGCGCGTCTACAAAAAGCGCGTCGTGCTGATCGTCGCGGCGGGCGTAAGCGTGGCTTTGATTTCAGCCATGACCGCAGCAGGCGCACTCAACGCTTCATCGCCGAGTCGGACTAAGCCCGAAGCAACGGAAGCTCAGGCTGAAACTCAGCCGCAGACGACCTTTGCAGCCGTACCTACAATACCGTCCACCATTGACGAGCCGGTAAGTCTTATCGGCAGGAGCAGCAACAAGGACAACGGCGGCAGCAGCTACAATATCGGAGACGGTCTCTGCGCCCTCTATATCGACGGCGAGTTTATCGGCGTGGTAAAAGACGGCAAAGCGCTTGTTAACGCGCTCGACAAGGTTCTGAGCGACGCGCGAGAGGGTTACGACAGCAGCACAACGACCGAGTTTGCAAACAAGGTCGAGATCAAGCCCTACGACGGCGACGAAACACCCGTGAGCGTTGACGAGATCATGGAAGAAACTCAGTATATGTATTCGATACGCCTTGAAACCGACTGGATCTACGAAGAAGAGGTCGAATACAAGACCGAGATAACCGAGGACGACAGCCTTCCCGACGACTACGAGGAAGTTATTCAGGAGGGTCAGAACGGCGTTGTCCGCCGCACCGTGCGCCTGAGCTATATCGACGGCGAGGACGCTGGCTCGGAAGTTACCGACGAACGCATGGTTATCGAAACCATCACCGAGAAAAAGCTCGTAGGCTCAGCCAAAGCAAAGGAAAGCTCAAAGAGCTCCGACAGCAGCCGGAGCGAGGACAGCTCCTCCGAGGACAGCTACAGCAGCTCCGACAGCGGAAGCTCATCAAGCAGCTCATCGAGCAGCAGCTCCGCAAGCGGCTTTATTTGGCCTCTCCCCCACACCCACAACCTCACCAGTCTTATGGGAGAGCGCTGGGGAAGAATGCACAACGGCATTGACATCGCGGGCGGCGATGACTACGGTCAGCCGATCATCGCGGCGGACAGCGGAACCGTTATTTGGTCGGGCAACGACGGCGGCGGCTACGGCAACTATGTGATGATCGACCACGGCAACGGCTACATGACTGTTTACGGTCACGCAAGTGAGCTCGCCTGTTCAACGGGAGATTACGTAAATCAGGGCGATGTAATAGCTTATGTAGGCTCTACAGGCAACTCAACGGGTCCCCATTTACATTTTGAGATCCGCTACGACGGAGAGTATCTTAATCCGCTTGATTTTGTTTCTTGATTATTTATTTCTTGATTAATTTATAATAAAAATAATAAAAAACAAATTCCCTTCGATTCGCGTTTTAAAACGGTTTCGGAGGGATTTTTTATTTGCAAATCGACCTATCGGTGAACGGCAATGTATATCAGTGTATGTCAGTGTATGTTAGTGTATGTTAGTGTATGTGGAAACTCAAAACATACACTGCAAAAAACCGCATAGGTAAGCCATTTTTCGGCTGTTGTGTATGTTGTGTATGTTTTTTCTTAACGAGCAGAGGT
>JBGUPW010000251.1:0-5117 GCA_045130495.1 Ruminococcus sp.
CAAAGCATCATTCGCGCACTTGTGAACGGTAACTGTTCGTCGTTTGCAATAGTATCCCCCGGCGAGAGCAGCTATTCGTTTATGCAGGGCGCATTTGCGGATATCAAAAGAGCTGAAACCGAAAAGCAGGACTTCTTCCAGCTTCAGGTCTACAGTAAAATGTACGGTTTGTTCTACGAGCTTTTCGCGAACAAGCACATCAAGATACTTGATGTTGAGATGAGAAGCAAAAAGTATCGAGCGCTTTTGAGAGTGACAAACTACATCGACAAGCATTACTGCGAAGGCGTTTCTCTTGAAGAGGTTGCCGAGGCGACGGGCATAAGCCGCTATTACGTTTCGCATCTGTTCAAGGAGCTTATGAACAACACGTTTGTCGGCTACGTCAACGAGCTGAGGCTTAATCACGCTGCGCTTCTGTTGGTGACGACTGACAGCCCGATCATCGAGATCGCTTCAAAATCGGGCTTCAATAATCTTTCCAACTTTAACAGGGCATTTAAAATGCACTTCGGCAAAACTCCCTCTGCCTACAGAAAAGGCTAAGGGCAAACAGGTGATTTTGACGCCTTTTATTAATAGCTAATTAATAGCAAAAATCCAGCCTTCCTTCAAACCTGTGATTTGAGGGAAGGCTTTTTGTATTTGTGCGCCTTTTGGAAAACCGGCATTTTCATTCGCGTTTGTTACCGGGGGCGTTGAATCAATGGTTTTATTTTCTATCAACAATCGGACGGAAAATAAACGTCGGTGCAAGGGAGCCCGCAAGGGTTTCTGCCCCCTAATAGGGGGATAGAGGGGGTCTGGGCGTAAGCCGTACCTCCCCTACAAAAAAAATCCATTTAGAGGTTACCTTGGGCGCTGAATCAAACGTTTGTATTCCTATCAAAAAACCGGACGGAAAATAAACGTCGGCGCCCGGGCGAACACACGGGTTTGCCCCTACAACCATGTATAAATGTTTAATCTCCGTTTAAAAATCAATTTGTAGGGACAGGGCTTGCCCCTGTCAAAACCTTTCCCGAAAAACTGCATTTTAACGCGTGAACAAAACTTCTGTTAAAACCAACGGGCGGCGTTGGACGGCGTCGCGCCGTGAAATATCGAAATGGTTAGTTTTATATAAAATTATATTCACAATCTTCTTGCAATCTGGCAAAGTTTATGGTATCATAGAATTGAATATAAACGTCATCGACGTGAAGTAAGGAGATTTTTACTATGTACAGACTTGGAATTGACTTGGGCGGCACCAACATCGTTGCGGGCGTTGTTGACGAAAAATATAAAATTGTCGCGCGCGCGTCCTGCAAAACTGCGGTACCCCGTCCCGAAAGCGAAATTTGCGACAGCATGGCAGAGGTTGCCATAAAAGCTGTTGAAAAGGCAAAAATCACAATGGACGATGTTGAGAGCATCGGCATCGGCGTTCCCGGCGCTGTCAACCCCAAAACCGGCGTGATCGAGTATTCAGCCAACCTGTTCTTCCACAACTGGGAGGTTGTGAAGATGATGCAGGAGCGTCTTGACAAAAAGGTTCTCATTGAAAACGATGCAAACGCTGCGGCTTTAGGCGAATACTTGGCGGGCAGCGCTAAAGGCTCGAAGAACGCGGTTGCCATTACGCTGGGAACAGGCGTAGGCGGCGGAATCATCATCAACGGAAAGATCTACAGCGGCTCTAACTATGCGGGAGCCGAGCTTGGTCACATGGTTATCGTCAAGGACGGCAAGGAGTGCGCCTGCGGCAGAAAAGGCTGCTGGGAAACCTACGCTTCCGCCACCGGACTTATCAACATGACAAGGCAGAAGATCCTCTCCGAAAAGCTCGATTTCAGCTATATGCTCAAGCTGTGCGACGGCGACATCAGAAAGGTCAACGGCAAAACCGCATTTGACGCGATGGCTGACGGCGACCCTGCCGCAAAAGAGGTTGTGAACGAGTACGTCAGCTATCTTTCCACAGGCTTGGTCAACATCATCAACATCTTCCAGCCCGACGTGCTCTGCGTAGGCGGCGGCGTATCAAATCAGGGTGAGAACCTTCTCGGTCCCGTTCGCGCAATTGTTGAGGCTGAGCGCTACACAAAGCACAACGATAAGCAGACGGTAATCTGCAAGGCGACCCTCGGCAACGACGCGGGTATTATCGGTGCGGCTTATTTAGATTGATAAAAATTTAACAATTTTTTTACGACATAAAAGCGAGGTTTATTTATCTCGCTTTTTTCGGATTCAAAGCTTCCGAAAACGGTCGCAAAATGCACGAAAACGCCGCTTAAAAAGCGGATTATTCTCAATTTTTTTGCATTGCATAATGCAATTGAACTTGCTATAATTTAGTCAGCCGGGAAGAGGTTTCGGCTTGAACATCTCAATTTAGAAAGGATGGAACGACTATGAAAAAACTGATAGCGCTGCTTCTTGTTTTGACGATCTGCGTGTCGCTTGTAACTATCGGCGCATCGTCGCAGGTTTCGGCGGCAAAAATCGAGGACGCAAGCGAGTCTGTCGGTGAAGGAAAAGTTACGTTGAACGAGGAGACTCTGCTTGAGATCCAAAAGTACACAAGAGGACTCGACAGCACTTTCGGTGCGATTATCTACTGGGGAAAAGCCATTTACGGAGTATATTCAATCGGCAAAGCTATTTGTGAATTTACAGGCCTTGTCGAGTCGCATCAAGCTGCTGTGATGCGCCGTTTCAATGAAATTGAAACCTTGATCCGCGATGTCCAGAACAAGGTTGAAGCCCAAATCAAAGACGTTGAGAAATTCAGAACTGATTTGTTTAAAATTTTAGCAGATGGAAAAGTTGATGTATTCAACGCAAAAGTTAAAAGCATGAAAAACGATATGGACGTGCTTCAGTCGTATTATAAAAATGCAAAGGACGATTACGCTCCCGAGGTAGCTATAAAGGGCGAGGCTCTTCCCAAAACAATGACAGATAATAATATAAAGCCTAAAAAGTGGCTGGATCTTGAAAAGGCGAGCGAACAGGAAATAGCGGCATACAACGACACGCTTACAGATATTATTATTGAAGGTTGCAGACAAGGTTCAAAAAGATACGAACAATATAGTTCACGTCTGGATAGTTTTGAAAAAACATTTCAGGATATATTAACTGATTTAGACTATGATTACAAGTCCAATCCGATCAAAACTTATGACGTTTTCTGCACCTATGCGTATAACTTTGACACTCAGGCATATTTGCCGCGCGTTGCTTTCCGTGAAAGCATTCTCTCGGATATAACCGAAGCAATGGCTTTGTTTCATATTTTGTATAAATCATATACAAATCCGGACAATGACTTTGTTAAACGCAGGATAGAAGTTTTTCAAGATGCTGTATTGGACATTCAGACGCACTATCCCGTCAGTCTGACCCCCGATAAAGTTGCGGCTCACCCACACTTTACGGTTGACCCGATGGCAAGTTACAGTTTCATCGGTGAATATATTTCGGAAATAAAAGTTTCCGGTCATCCGAATAGAGATACAGCAGTAAAAACACTTACTAACGAAGGATATAAGGTAATTTATTTTGATTTAAACAGAGATGCCGGCGGTCATTTCGTTTACCTCGGCTTCAAAACAACATCCAATTACAGCGAGGCAATTAAAGAAATAGTTGTCCGTAATGGTGAGAAAAGTAATTCCGACACATGGGAATACACCGGATATAATTACAACCTCTGTCCTTATGAAGGCGACAGCGGTTTTAATAGAAGCAAGGGCGATTTGAACTGCGGGGCAAGCGGTGACCATTTACGGTTTTATTACACCAAAGATGAACTGGCTGACAAAACCGCGATATCTTCGATAGATTTTTTTGAAAATGATTTAAAGGGTCTTTTGAATTATGTTAAAAGAATCCCGGGCAAATCAATGGTTATGGAAGAAAACAATAATTCGTGGTTAGGTAAAAACGATTTCGGAACCTATCTCGAGAAAGGAGAGATATATGCCGAATTAAACGCCGGAATAACCCGTGTTTCAAAAATATATATGTGTGTAACAAAAGCAAACATCACAAGAAAGTATGTTGATGATGATCCGAAATACTATCCCTACAGCTATGTGCTCAACTCCAAGGTAAGCTTTACCTCGCTCAGAGACCCACAGAGCTACAATACTATTAATAATATGTTCGGAACAGGCACCCGCGGTTTCGCGCTCCGTTACGGAGGTAAAAGCGAAGGGCGCAACTGGACTGAGGAAGAGGAAGCAGGTTTCAGCAATCGTGTGAGAGCGGCAACCATAAAGGATGAATTGAAGAGCGCCGGAATAGATACAGGTAACTTTTCTTTGCTGACCAAAGTTGATCGTTACCAAAATGATAGACATCATATCAAAGAATATGCTTATAACAGCACCGATATAGTAGATTATAATACTAATACTTTATTAAGTGATTGGGGTTCTGCATTTAGTTCTAAGTATTTTAATGAATTCGTTATGGTTCTTTGCGATTCAAACTTATTGGCGCAGTCATATGTCACCAGAGATAAACGTGTAAACTATCTAGATACATGGTTCATCAACAAGGATACAGATCTCGACAAGAAGCTGTGCTATATGAAAAAAATGGGAGGTGCAACTTTTGATGACGATGTGGGTTATTTCACGCTTGAAGACAGCACTGGCTACACGGGTCTTTCAAAGTTTTGCATACTCGGCGACGTTAACGACGACGGCGTAGTAGATATAAGAGATGTCACCGCGATCCAGCGTCATTTGGCTGAAACAGAAACGCTCAAAGACGATGCTCTTGAGGCGGCTGACATTCCCGAAATGTCTTTTGAAAAAGCTACCGCGACTGTAACGCTCGTGAACAAAACAACAGGCAAAGAGTATGAAGAGGAAATAACATACACAAAAACAAATTATATCGAAGATGACAAGGTAACGGTCAAAGACGTTTCCGCTATACAGCAGGTTCTTGCCGAATTTGACAACGTCAACGACAGAGTAGGCGGATTCTGGTACTACTTATAATTTAATTTCATTTCAGGCGCGCGGCAGCGTGACGCTGCACCCAAGGCGCCTATTGAAAACATCATATAAAAAACAGCCTTCCTTCAACGGCGCGTTTTAACGCGGGAATTG
>JBGUPW010000252.1:0-10563 GCA_045130495.1 Ruminococcus sp.
CGGCTGTCGATGACGTTGAACACCTGCTCCAGAGCAAATTCGGAATTGCGCTCGATGCCGAGGTCGTCAATTATCAGCAGGCTGTAGCTGTTCATGCTCTCAATATATTTGTTGCGATCCTCGTTGAACATGGCGGACAGTTGGTTCAGAATCTTGGAGAAGTTTGTCATCAAAACGCTCACGCCCTGCTCAATCAGCGCGTTGGCGATACAGGCGGCGATAAACGTTTTGCCTGTGCCGACGTCGCCCCACAAAAGCAGCCCGATACAGCTCTTTTTCATCTCGTCCCACTGAGCGACATATTCGCGGGCTTTGCTGATTTCGGGATTGTATCCCTTGTCGTTGACAAAGGTGTAATCGTGCAGATACCTGTCCTGCAAGCCGCTCGCCTTCATACGCTCGATCCGAAATTCCGCCTGTCGTTTTTGAAAAGCTGCTTCTTCGCGTTCTTCCGCGATTCGCTGACAGTCGCACAGAACCGGCGGCGTGATGATACGCTCTCCGTGGTGAATCACGCACTGCCGCGGTGTGCGGCACTTGGCGCAGTAGATCAATCCGTCAGCTTCGTTGATGTACTCGTCCTCTTTAGGCTGGCGCGGCGGAAACAGCCCGCCGATGATTTGGTTGATGTTGTTCATAAGCTTTCGTTTTCCTCGCTTTCATAGTTTCTTGCAGGCGGCGAAGGATTGTCACGAAGATACCAACTTCTGATAGTTGCGGCATGGTCGGCGTAGCTCTTACCGCTCGACTGCATATATGCCGACAGCCGCTCTATGTACTCCCGATACGGCGGCACAGTCCGTTGCAAAATAGAGATATCATCATCAGAGAGAAAAACATTTTGAAATTTGCCGTATGCCTTACTCATTTCTTTTACTAAATTGTTTTTCTCTTTTATTTTACTTCCGGACAGTTTTCTTTCCATGTGACAGACAGCTTTCTTTCTGTCAGGAGGACAGTTTTCTGTCTGTCTTACGGAAAGATTTCTGTCGACGGGAATCTTTACATAAATACGGTTTGCCTTGCCGACTCCCTGACGCTTGCGGAAAATGAGCTGCTTCTTTTCAAGCGCGGACAGCGCGGTTTTAACGGACATCTCGCTTTTATGGATGGCTTCGGCTAAATCCGTGATTGGATAATAGATATAGATGTGCCCTTGCTCGTCTGCCCAACCGTCATGCGTTTGCGAAACTTTAGCGCGATCCAGCAGAAGAATATATACAACCTTTGCCGTTTCGCTGAGTCCTGTCATCTCAAGCAAGAATTTCGGATAAGCTAAAAATGACGGGAGAAAAATTTCAGAAGTTAAGAATTGTGTCAATCTACTCACCACCTACAGATTCATTCTATCGTAAAGAATGCCGGAACGCATTGAGCGCAAATTGACCGAAAATTGACTAAAACAAAAAAGCCACACACCGAAGTGCGTGACTGTAGTTTGTTATAGCCTTTTTATATGCAGAAATTTTGACATCTCCTGTCGCTTGGCTTCTATTTTTTCTGGCTCGGCTTCAAAATGAATACAGTAAATATCAAGCGCAGTTTTGAAATGGATATATGCCTGCCGTTTGTCTCCGAGATATGAATAAAACCGTCCCATTCTCTCCCGCGTAATGGCGTAATCTATAGACTTATCCGAATAATACGATTTTATCAGGCTGCACAAATTATTCAATACCCATAAAGCTCTGTAAGGCTGTCCCGAATCAACAAGCAGTGAAGCGTAATTGTTGATTCGGACAATATTATCATGGCTCTCAACAATGTTGTAATCCTTTGCGATTTGTATTGCGGATTCCATGCTTTCGACAGCAAGTTCGATATTTCCGCTATTTTGATAGAATGTTCCGAGATTGGTATAAAGATTGCTGACAAGAGCAGCGTTGCCTGCGTTTATTTCTGTTATCATAGCAATTGCGCGGTTTTCGTATTGAATCGCCTTTGATGGTTTTGTCTCTAAAACGGCGCGATAATCAAGCAGCAAAGCGCGATCTGATACGGTTCCGACGGAATTATCACTTAATAACAAGGACATTTTTTCTACAATGCGCTGTCTGAGCTGTGAATACTCATACTTTTCCATATAAGGGAAAACATCTTCCAAAAAGAGAAGAAATGATTTCATATCATCGTTTTCAATCAGCTCGATAATTGTGTCAATCATCCCGAACAACTGTTGGTAGTACATCACGTCATACCCGTGATGCAGGCAGATAGTATGTATGGAATTTAATAGAGTGCTGCAATTGACCACCGAGGGTTTTGTTTCATCGACGGCAACCTCTTTGATCATGGGATGAAGCAAAATCATTCGTCCCGGTAGCGGCTGCACAAAGCCTCTTTCGATTAGGTCGTTGACGGTATTCATGCTTTCCAGTTTCATCCAAAGAGCAAATAATTTAGCGGAAATCCCGTTATGCGGCGCTAACGTCAGATTGCGCATAACATTGGTTTCTAATTCTGATAGCTCATACAAAGAAAACAGCGTATGAATATGGTTATAGTAGGTCGCCTTGCTGCTTTTTCCGTCCTTTTTTACGCCGATAACGTCCGCGTCGTTCATAGCGGCTTTTTCTTTTTGCAGTTTCTCCAAAAGTTCATTCGGATTCAAAATACCGATTTCCAACAGACGGGCGGATAACTCAACGGCAAAGGTATGATTGTGAACCGTATGAATGATCTCGCTCAGGATCGTGGAATGGTTTTCTGCTTCGGAATACAGATTACCCATTAAGCCAAGCAGATCGTCGTCGGACATTTCTCCAATGGTGTAGGTATCGTATTCGTCAAAGCGGCTGCGTGTCGTAAATAATATCCGGCAGGAGTATTTGAGGACAATGGATAATAATTCTTCATCGGCAGCAACCGTATTGAAGTTATCTACGATAATCAGGCTGTCGTCTTTTAAGCTGCGAAGATAACGGTGGTGCCTTCTGAAACGCTCCTTTTCAGATTCATTAGCATTGAAATCTTCAAGGAAATCCAAATCAACAATATCATTTTTCAAGTTGCCTGAGTAGTTGATATAAATGATGTTAGTGTAATCCTTTTTGAAGTTTTGAACGTATGCTTTGGTAAGCTCGCTTTTGCCGATACCCGGTATACCCTGCAGGAACACTTTGCTATGCTCATTCAGCATAATATGAAGCTCCGACAATTCTCTGTCTCTGCCGCGGAAATATCGACATGGCTTTGGCGCGTCAGCTCCGAAAAGAATATCGTTCACAACGGGAGAAAGCGCTTTGCCCGATGTGAGCTTTTTATTGCCGGTTTCCCGTTTGATGAAGTTCTGCTCCATAGAAAAGCAGAGAACAGCGCAGAGAAAATCAGCTTTTTCCTTGCTGTTGGAAAAAGGGTGTCCGTCCGTGAGCTTTGTTTTTGTTCCGTCTGAAATGGACGTATCAAAAACGACCAAGTCATAAATCTCCTGCACCGCCATATCGCTGTCATACATTATCGGCAAAATTTTTTCCTCAATGTCAGCGGACAGACATTTTCTCTTGCGGTGATCCGTATAATACCTTGTGATCTGCGGGCTGATTTTGGCTACGCCTTTGAACCAACGGCACACAAGCCCGTTGTCAAAGACATAATCGTTATTCGTTGAATCCTCGGTAAAGGAAGCAAACAGGTCGTAGAGCAAATCCGTTTGGCTGATCTCTCTGCTCTCGCTGATATACTTTCGAATAATCAATATAACAGAGCTGAAATCACAACGCTCCATATTTTTTCCTCCAAAACGTCAATTTGCGGTCAATTCGCGCTCAATGCGGTTAAGCGGCATTTGATGTAGAATGAATACAGACCGATAAAGGTTGCAAATTCATTATAGCATATTTCATTTGTCGAAAAAGGCGATTTTTTGCGGAAGGAAGAACTAATGACCGAACAAGATGCAGCTTTTGAGCGGTGCGTGGATTTTTTTGTACGAATGATGAATAAATACGGGAAAGAGTTCCTCGACGATATGGAGAAGAAAGGGAAAACTGCTATCCTCGGTCAATCGGATACAACCGAGGGAATTACTTGATTTCAAATTTATAATTGAAATGTCCTCTGTTTTCTGCTATGATAGAGTTGAGGTGGTGCTTTAGATGGCAATTCAGAAATATGAGAACGATAAGCAATTTGATGAAATCATTCATATTATTGAAGAATCTCGGAAAAATGCTCTCAGAAAAGTCAACGAAGAGCTTATTTTGATGTATTGGCGCGTTGGCGAATACATCAGCCTTCAATCGGAAAAGGCTTCTTACGGCGATTCCTATATTCAGTCGCTCGCGAACTTCTTTTCCCATAATTATCCTCAGATCAAGGGCTTTAACCGTCGCGGGCTTTACCGAATGAAGCAGTTCTATGAAACTTATAAGGACGACGAAAAAGTGTCAACACTGTTGACACAATTGAGTTGGTCAAATCATATTAAGCTTTTGTCAGCGTGTAAAACAAATGAAGAACGAATGTTTTATATGCAGCTTTGCATAAAAGAGGGTTATTCCGCAAGGGAGCTTGCGCGTCAGGTGGACAGCGGATATTATGAACGGTATATGCTGTCAAAGTCACACCTTTCTCCTGCTGTTTCTCAGGCTCACAATGACACCGGCAACATCTTTCTTGACAACTATGTGCTCGATTTTCTGGACTTGCCGGAAAAGGTATCTGAAAAGGATTTGCAAAAATCCATATTGAATAATCTGAAAAGCTTTATTCTGGAAATCGGCAAAGACTTTACCTTCATCGGAGAAGAATATCGGGTACAAGTCGGTAATCATGATTACTACATTGATTTGCTGTTTTATCATCGAGGCTTGTCCTGCTTGGTGGCATTTGAATTGAAAATCGGCGAATTCAAGCCGGAGTACATTGGAAAGGTCAATTTCTATCTGGAAGCGCTTGACCGTGAGGTGAAGAAAGAGAACGAGAATCCAAGCGTCGGCGTTATCCTCTGTGCTTCCAAAGATGACGAAGTGGTTGAATACGCTCTCAGCCGCTCACTCTCGCCCACAATGGTCTCGGAATATACGCTGAAATTGATAGATAAAAAGCTTTTGCAAGAAAAGCTGAAAGAATATATCAACTTGACTGAATCAATCGATACAGACGAGATATAAAAACAAGTGTAACGTCCTGCTATTTTGAATGGCAGGACGTTGATTTTTTCGTTCTCAACTATTTCACCAAACCTATTGCAAAAGAATTTTATATGCACTATAATAGTGTTGGGACATTTATATTCATCGGTAATTTATTTGGAGTTGAGTTGACATGAAAACAGCCAAATGTTATATTTATACCAGAGTATCTACCTCTATGCAGGTGGACGGATATAGCTTAGACGCGCAAAAGGAAAAGCTGAAACGGTACGCCGAGTTTCAGGAGATGGTGATTGCAGGCGAATACTCTGACGAGGGCAAATCCGGCAAGAACATTGACGGACGACCTCAGTTTCTTCAAATGCTGAAAGATATTGAAGCGATGAAGGATAAGGTGCAATATGTGCTTGTTTTCAAGCTCTCGCGCTTCGGCAGAAATGCTGCTGATGTTCTCAGCTCATTGCAGCGAATGCAGGACTACGGCGTCAATCTGATTTGCGTAGAGGACGGCATTGACAGCTCGAAAGACAGCGGAAAGCTGATGATCTCCGTATTGTCTGCTGTTGCCGAGATCGAGCGCGAGAATATCCTTGTTCAGACGATGGAAGGTCGCAGACAGAAAGCCCGTGAGGGCAAGTGGAACGGCGGTTTTGCTCCTTATGGCTATAAGCTTGAAAACGGCGAATTGCTGATTGCCGAAGATGAAGCGGAGATTATACGCATTATCTATGATAAGTATATCAACACCAACATGGGCGCTATCGCTATTGCTAACTATCTGAACGAACACGGTTACAAAAAGAAAAAGCGGCAGAATAACACATTGGACATGTTTTCTGCGCACTTTGTTTCACTTGTATTGGACAATCCTGTTTATTGCGGAAAGCTTGCCTATGGTCGGCGAAAGACCGAAAAGATAGCGGGAGCAAGGAATCAATACCATATCGTCAAGCAGGACGAATATCCTGTTTACGACGGTATTCATGAAGCAATCATTTCCGAGGAAGATTGGCAGCTTGCGCAGAAAAAGCGGCAGACAATGGGAAAGAAGTTCGAGAAAATCCACCACCCCGAACGCGAGAATATCCTATCCGGTATTTTGCGTTGTCCGATTTGCGGCGCAGGAATGTACGGCAATGTGAACCGCAAAAAGAGAAAAGACGGCACTCTATACAAAGACTACTATTATTATCAGTGTAAGCACCGCACCACCGTGAATGGTCACAAATGCGGCTATAAACGACAGTGGAAACAGGAATTAGTCGACAACGCTGTTGAGGAGGTTATCCGCAAGCTTGTCAATAACCCCAAATTTGAAGTAGCGATTCGTCAAAAGATCGGCGCTCAGATAGACACCAAAGAGCTTGAAGCAGAGCTGACGCAGCTTCACAAACAACTGCGCCAATTGAACGGCGCAAAAGCAAAATTAGGACAGCAGATGGACAGCCTTGATATTACGGACAAGTATTATGACCGCAAGTATCTGGATATGGAAAACCGCCTGTATCAGTTCTACGACAAGATCGATTCCGTAGAACAGCAAATCGACGAAACGGAAACCCGTATCATCAACATCCGTCAGGACAGGATTTCTGAAAAGAATATCTATCAGTTTCTCTTGTATTTCAACGAGTTTTACGATAGATTTACTGACGCGGAAAAGAAGGAGTTCCTTAACTGCTTTATTGAGCGTATTGACATATACGAACAGGAACAGCCCGACGGACGGTTCCTGAAACACATCAAATTCCGTTTTCCTGTATTCTTTGACGGCAAAGAAACAGAGGAGTTGAGTTGGGACAGCGAAACAACGCTTGAAAGCGTTGTCATGCTTGCCATGAATAAATAATTAATCATATTTTTTATTGTCAAAGTTGATTAAAAAGGAATACAATCAAATGAGTTCGGAAATAATATTGCGCTATACGGCACGTATTCCTGATGTACGGAGCGAGCTGTTTGGATTTTCTATAATTTCTATTATTCTGTTCCACTACTGCGAGGATGTACAGAGCGCGGGCTTCGGCGGTGCGGCGGCGGTTTTGGCGACAGGATATAATCTCTTGCTTGGCAGCAGCGGAGTGGAGATATTTCTGTTTCTCTCGGGAATGGGACTCTATTTCTCTCTTTCAGGCGATAACAGGCTGTCCGTTTTTTACCGAAAGCGACTGACGCGTATTCTGCCTGTCTATCTGCTGTTTGGCGGCGTCGGCTTTGCCGTGCTTGATCTGCTCCTGCGGCATGAGGGTTGGCAGAAATTTTTACTCGATTTCTCCATGATTTCCTTTTGGACAGAAGGAACCCGTCTGGTCTGGTACATCGCCTTGATTTTGCCGCTGTATTTGCTGTTTCCGTTGCTGTACCGGCTGATTTCCGTGCCGGACAGACGGCTTGCAGGTGCGCTGACCGCCGCGCTGTCTGCGGCAGTGATCGCGGGTTGCCTGACACTGCGGTTCATTTATCCCGACGTATACGACAACATTGAAATCGCGCTTTGGCGTGTGGTGCCGTTTATCCTCGGTGCATGGTACGGAAGAAAAGCGCGCAACGGTGAAAGCTTCTCTTTTGAGGCTGTTCTGTTGTGCATTTTGGCGGTTTGTTTTGCACTGCTGTGTATTGTGACACGGCTGTATCCGGATTTTATGTTTGGCATATTCTCGCTGCGGTTCGGCGCCCTTTTTTACCCGTATATCATGCTTTTCGCGGCAACTGCAATTATTTCACGGTTCGGCGGAAGCCGTTTTCTGCGAAGCGTCGGCTCAGTGACGTTGGAGTTATATCTAAGCCACGTCATTCTGCGCGCCGTGATGAACGAAATCGGGCTGAAAACCTGTTATCCGCATTTTTATTTGCTCTGCATTGCTGTATCCGTCGCGCTGTCATTTGCCGTACATAAGCTTCAAAACATATTTGCTTTGCGGATAATTAACAAAAACAAAAAGCTTTAGAGTGCGGTCGGTCTTGCTCGTAATATAAACAAACTCGTAATCTCGTAATAAATAATAATTTTAATAATATAAAAGAACAAGGAGGTAACATTATGATTTTTGCACCCGTTGATGAAGTGAAAATTTACCAAAACGGCGCTGTTGTGCGCAGGAAAACAACTGTCGACTTACAGGCGGGAACAAACGAAGTGATAATTTCGGGGCTGAGTGATCGCGCCGATCCCGACAGTCTGCGGCTGTTCTTTTCGCCGGGCGTAATCGGAAAGGATGTACAGATCCTTTCACTTTCGGAAGCGGTCGGGCGTTTGCCGTCAGCTGACTTGAATGATGAGATCACCGAGCTTCAAAATCAGGGGAAAACGCTGAAAAAGATGGAGGAGCTTTGGATTTCCAACGGAAATTACGAAAACAGGGGAGAATGCTCCAACGAAACGATCGAAAGCTATCTTGAAGCACTTCCCGGACATCTCGAAAAGCTGAGAGCACAGCAAAAGGAGCTTTACAATAAGATACTTTCTCTGAAGAAACAGAAAGAAGTGCTCGAAAAAAAGGAGTCCTTTCAGGTTGTCAGATTGATTCTTGAATCAGCCGAAGCGTGTGAAGCAGGCTGCGAAATGGAATATTTTGAGGGATCCGGACAGTGGAAGAGCACATATGAGCTTCACGCTGTCTCCGATTCCGACGAAATCAGCGTTGTAAGCCGCGCGAGGATAAACCAGAACACCGGTGAAGATTGGGAAAATGTAAGGGTATCCCTGTCAACGGGAAACCCGACGGTTAAGCAAAAAATACCGACTCTTCAAAAGCTTGGGCTAATGTTTGAACCGGTGTATAAAAACAGATTTAAGCCTAATTTCTTTGCAATGGGTGCAGCTAAATCAACGCTGTTGGAGGATGCTATTTGTGCTTCATCGTCTGTGATGTCAGCGCCCGATTCGGAAGAAAGAATGGTTATGGAGGACGCAGTTGAATCGGAATCAGAAACCATGACGATCTATAATCTGCCCGGCAGACGCACTGTTCCGTCGGGAGCGCTCGGGACAATGGCTGATCTGAAAACAGACAAGGTACACGCGGATATGCGCATCGTCTGTATTCCGAAGTTGGATAACTGCGCGTACCTCGCCGCTATGGTCAAAACCGAGGACTGGCCGCTAAATCCGTCCTTCGCAAAAATTTACCTCAATGAAAACTATTGCGGAGAGATCGATATAGTGCCTGATCCCGCTGTTGAGGAGATATTTATGATCTCGCTCGGAAGAGATGAGCGCATAAGCGCAGATCGTGAGGAAATCCAATCAAAAACCGAGAATGTGATTTTTAAAGGGCAAAAGCGTAAAATCTCGGAATACGCGATCCGTATAGGCAATAACACAGACAAAACTTTGACTGTCTTGGTTTGGGATCAGATTCCCGTTTCCTCCGAAAAGCAGATAATTGTGGACAATGTGTCAACTGACGGCGCTTCCGTTGATGAGGAAACCGGAAAGCTCAACTGGAGCGTTACGGTTAAAGGAAAGTCAAGGGTTGAAAAACGCCTTTCCTATACCGTGTGCTATCCGAAGGATAAGGAGTATTATGAGGTTCTGACCTATACCGCAAGCAGCTTGAAATTCTGCCCTGAGTGCGGCGCTTACGTTGAGGGTTCATTCTGCACCGAATGCGGAAGAAAGCTTGATTAAAGCTTTTCATATAAAAAGCGGACATGGAAATACCATGCCCGCTTTTTTCTTTAAACGAATTATTTGTTTGTACCGTTATTCTATTTATACTGTTGCGCCTATTGTGCCAAAACCTTTTGGATTCCCGTAACGTCATTAACGGAGATGTGACCGTCGCCGTCGAAGTCGGCAATTTTGAAATCAACGGGGTCGCGCTCGTCAACTATCGGGGTTCCGTCCTCGTTTTTGAACTCGGCGAGATGTCTTTGAAGGATCGTGGCGTCCTGAATGTCGATCTGATTGTTGCGGTTGAGGTCGCCGATCATGTATTCGGGCTCTTCACTGTCGTTGTAAAGAACCGCAACCGCGCCCGCTTTGATCTCGCCTGTGAGAACGCCGTTTTTCACGGTGAATTTGCCGCCGTTCGCACGGTCGGTGTATTCGCCGTCGGGAAGAGCCGTTTCGGTATTTACGGTGTTGTCGTTATCGGAAACGCTTACGATGACCGCACCGCTGTTGCCTCTTTCGATCATTGTGACCTTTTGTTTGATAACGGTAACGATGTTTTTGTCCTTGCCGACCATGGCGTTTCTGAAATGGTTGACAGCCTTAACCTCGTTGCTGTAGTAGTTGCCGTCGCCCGCTATTCCGATCGTGTTCTTGCCCCACTGGTCGGTTGTTGAGCTTCCGTCGGGACGCGCGAAAAACAGGGGAGTTGTGTCGCCCTGAGCCGCAATTATAGCCCAGCCCTGCTGGATCTGCTTGTTATCAAGCAGTCTCCATGTCGCCGCGTCGCCGCAGTAGTTGTCGTGAGATTCAACCCAGGTGACGAGTCTGTCGGCGGAGATCTCGTTTAAGTTT
>JBGUPW010000253.1:0-5201 GCA_045130495.1 Ruminococcus sp.
TTCCGCTTATTTGCTTGTTTTTGAACCGGCGTGACCCTTGAAGGTTCTTGTCGGGGCAAACTCACCGAGCTTGTGACCAACCATATCCTCTGTAACATATACCGGAACGTGCTTGCGGCCGTCGTGAACCGCGAATGTGTGACCGACGAATTCGGGGAAAATCGTTGAGCTTCTGGACCATGTCTTAAGAATTCTCTTTTCGCCCTTTTCGTTCATTTCAAGGACTCTTTTGAGCAGTACAGGCTGAACAAAAGGACCTTTTTTTGTACTTCTACTCATAATTTGGCTCCTTTCTCCGCCTTACTTACCGTTTCTTCTTCTTACGATAAGCTTATCGCTCTGCTTGTTGTGCTTGCGGGTCTTGTAACCGAGTGCGGGCTTGCCCCACGGGGTAACAGGACCGGGACGGCCTACGGGTGATTTACCCTCACCGCCGCCGTGCGGGTGGTCGTTCGGGTTCATAACGGAACCGCGGACTGTGGGACGCCAGCCCATGTTTCTCTTGCGGCCGGCTTTACCGATCTTTACGTTGAAGTGGTCGGGGTTGCTAACCTGACCTACTGTTGCCATGCACTTTTCGGGAACCTTTCTCAGCTCGTTCGAGGGAAGTCTGAGCAGCGCGTAGCCGTCTTCTCTCGCCATAAGCTGAGCCATGTTGCCGGCTGAACGGGCGAGCTGAGCGCCTCTGCCGGGATAAAGCTCTACGTTGTGAACAAAAGTACCCACGGGGATAGAGGTGAGGGGAAGGGCGTTGCCGGGCCAGATATCAACGTTCTCACCGGCGATTACCTTGTAGCCTACCTTGAGTCCCTCGGGAGCGAGGATGTATGATTTCTCACCGTCAACATACTCGATGAGCGCGATGAACGCGGAACGGTTGGGATCATACTCGATTGTCTTTACGGTACCCTCAACGTCAAACTTGTTGCGCTTGAAGTCGATGATACGATATTTTTTTCTGTTGCCGCCGCCTCTGTGACGAACCGTGATTCTGCCGTAGCTGTTACGGCCGGCTTTCTTGTTCAGGGGAGCAAGCAAGCTCTTTTCGGGGGCAACCTTTGAAAGACCCGAATAGTCAATTACCGACATATTTCTTCTGGAATTGATAGTCGGCTTATATACTTTAATTGCCATTTTGGTTTCACTCTCCTCATGATGGTTTTGCGGGAGTGGCGTCTCCCATAACTACATTTGCCGGAGCGGTCTGCTCCGGGATTTTCCGGTGACGGAAAATCTTACATCATGCCTTCAAAAAATTCGATAGGCTTGCTGTCCTCTGTGAGGGTAACGATAGCTTTCTTCCAGCTCTTGGTGTAGCCGCCGTTGTTTCTGCCCTGACGGCGGAATCTGCCGCGGACCGAAACGGTGTTGACCTTTGCTACCTTAACCTTGAAGATCTCCTCGCAAGCTTTTGCTATTTCGATTTTGTTGGCTGTTTTCACAACCTCAAAGGTGTATACCTTGTTGACCGCGCCGAGCATACTTTTTTCGGTGATGATCGGGCGAATTACAATATCGTGAGCTATCATGCGTATACCTCCTCGATCTTGCTTACCGCGTCCTTGGCGATAACCAACTTGTCAGCGTTCATAATGTCGTAAACGTTGATGGTGTTGACCTGAGCTGTTTTAACGCCGGGAATGTTTTTCGCGGACATAATGACCATGCTGTCAACCTCGGGAAGAACGATGAGGGTCTTCTTTTCGGCGCCGATAGCGTTGAGCATGGCAACCATTTTCTTTGTTTTGTATTCATCTGTTTTGATGGAATCAACAACGATGATCTCGTTCTCCGAAGCCTTGACGGAAAGCGCGGACTTGAGAGCAAGTCTTCTCTCCTTCTTGTTCACGGTGAATCTGTAATCTCTGGGCTTGGGAGCGAACACGATGCCGCCGTGTGTCCACTGCGGAGCGCGTGTTGAGCCCTGTCTTGCGCGACCTGTGCCCTTCTGACGCCACGGCTTTCTGCCGCCGCCGGAAACCTCAGATCTTGTAAGAGCGGACTGTGTGCCCTGACGCTGCGCAGCGAGATAGCTGAGAACTACCTGGTGCATAACAGCCTCGTTGGGCTGGATACCGAAGATGGAATCGCTGAGGTCAACGGTGCCGACCTGCTTGCCTTCCATATCTACAACTGAAATATTAGGCATTTATAATCCCCCTTCCTTAAGCCTTAACGGAATCTTTAAGAACTACGATTCCTTTGTTGGGACCGGGAACAGCGCCCTTTACGGCGATAAGGTTGTTTTCAGCGTCAACCTTTACAACCGTGAGGTTCTGAACTGTTACCTGCTCCGCACCGAGGTGACCTGCCATTTTCTTGCCCTTCCAAACGCGGGAGGGAGACGAGCAGGCGCCGATTGAACCGCCGTGACGAACGCAGGGACCTGTGCCGTGGCTCTCTTTAAGACGATGGAAGTTCCATCTCTTGATTACGCCCGCGGTGCCTTTACCCTTGCTCTTGCCGGTTACATCGATCTTGTCGCCGGGGGTAAATACGTCCGCCTTTACCAGATCGCCGACATTGTAAGCGTCAGTGTCTGCAAAGCGGAACTCCTTGAGGGTTTTCTTGGGCGCTACGCCTGCCTTGTCGAAAAAGCCCTTCATGGGTTTTGTCACCTTGTAGGGCTTTAAGTCGCCGAATCCGAGCTGTACGGATGCGTAGCCGTCGTTTTCAACTGTCTTTTTGGCGGTTACTACACAGGGACCTGCCTCTACGACAGTTACGGGAATCATTCTTCCCTTTTCATCGAAAATCTGTGTCATACCGATTTTTTTGCCGATGATTGCCTTTTGCATGAATTTATCCTCCTTGTAGGTTATTGGTTGGCTGTGCCAACATGACCCTGTCTGCTTGTAGGTTGGTACATTTTGAAAAAGCTTTTAATGACAATTACAGCTTGATCTCAATATCAACGCCGGCAGGGAGCTCTAAGCTCATAAGAGCCTCGACTGTCTTGTTTGACGGTCTTAAAATGTCGATAAGACGCTTGTGAGTTCTGATCTCAAACTGCTCGCGGCTGTCCTTGTACTTGTGAACAGCGCGCAGAATGGTAACGATCTGCTTCTCTGTGGGGAGCGGAACGGGACCCGATACCCTTGCGCCCGTGCGCTTGGCGGTTGCCACGATCCTCTCGGCGGACTGATCCACCAACTGATGATCATAACTCTTTAATCTTATCCTGATTTTTTCCTTGACTGCCATTTTTCGTCGCCTCCTTGAATATTTGTGTAGGCGGGCGTGTTTGCTTTGAAATTATTCTTTCCACGCGGTCGGGTGTTTCCTCACCCTGCATTAAAAAAGCCGTTAAACTTATTAAGTTAACGGGGTCAATTTCGAAAGCGCAGAGCATACCTGTGGCTAAGCAACCCAAAGTTAGCCGCTGTTATACTCGATGTTTCATTGTTAATCGCCCGGTTTAAAATCGGACATACTCCACGGAAAAACCGGCTTAAGGCCGCAACCTCCCGCTTCATCGCATATCTATGTGCAGTCACGCAACTGATATTATACTATCGGCGCGCCGAAAATGCAAGCCTTACCGGATATTTTGCCGAAAATTCTTATGTAGAACTTTTACGAACATTTCTGCTTCTTTTTGTACAAGTTGCTGATATTGCGTAATTCCAAGTTTTGGGGTATAATATCTATGCAGTTACGCAGTTTGGAGTTTGGAGAGTTGAGAGTGGAGAGTGGAGTGAAGGGGCGCTTCGCGCCGGATTTATAACAATGCGGATATGGCGGCTGCCGTGTGCTCCTTGTTCACCTTTTGAGAGGGTTGACTCAGTGCAACCCTTGAAACGTTTATTTAACTTGACAGCGTTTTGAGATGCAATCCTGACGATAAATACATCTCTGTTTAACAAACAAAGGTCTGTCAGCAAAAACAGCTTAAGTTCACAGTCACCTCCACTCTCCACACTCCAAACTCCACTCTATATACAAACGGGGAGGGTTATAGTATGATACACGTTTATTACGGCGACGGCAAGGGCAAGACCACCGCTGCCGTGGGGCTTGCCGTGCGCGCGGCGGGCAGCAAAATGAAGATTTTGTTCGTTCAGTTTTTGAAAACCGAGTTTTCGGGCGAACGGAACATTTTGAGCGGGATCGAGAACGTCACGCTTACGTCTTGTCCCGAAAAGCTGAAATTCACAAATGAAATGACCGCCGCCGAAAAGCAGCAGGCAACCGTGCTGTTCCGCGGTATATTCGACCGCAGCGCCGCGACCGCGCTGTCGGAGCGCTACGACATGATCGTGCTGGACGAGATCTTTGACGTCATAAACGAGGGTATGCTGTCCGAGGCAGATGTTTTCGCTTTCATAGCCAATGCGCCGAACAGCATTGAGATCGTTATGACGGGTCACAATCCGCCGGAACGGTTTATCGACGAAGCCGATTACGTCACCGAGATGAAGAAAATCAAGCACCCTTACGACAGGGGCTTGAACGGTAGGATCGGCATAGAGTTTTAAACACATATATTATATAGAAAAGGATGATACATATGAAAAGATTTGCCGCGGCGGTTCTCGCCGCCGTGATGTGCGCGGGCATTTTGTGCGCCTGCGGCAGTAAGGAATCTGAAAGCAGCGCAGCTTCCGCTAATGGGAACGCCTCTGCTTTTAATTTAGACGAATCTCACCTTAAAAGCGTGCTCGTCTGCTCATGGGTAAATCAGGACAATCTTGAAGAGACGATAAAGTTTAACGATGATCTGTCGTTCACCCACAACACAAATCACGAGGCTCTCGACGGAAAAGCCGAGCTTGACGAAAAAAGCGGTATACTCAAAATGACTTATGACAAGGATATGCTTCCCGAAAGAACCTTTATATGGGTTGACTCGCTGAGCAACGCGAACGGCAACACGTGGTACGTTGACGGAGGAACCTTCTCCTTCGGCGGGAAGACGTTTATCAAAGGATAACTATAAATACAAATTATCAACCGCCGTCCGAACAGATATCGGGCGGCGGTCTTTTTATTCTTTATTCTTATTCTCTATTTTTAAACCCAAACTCTCAACAAATTAAGTAATATGAATCTTTAACTTATCCAATAACGTCTGTGTTGCCTTGGTGATCTCACCGGTATACCAGACGTTATTTATTTTTGACTTACGAATGTATTTGAGATAATTGAGGTAGTCGGACACAGAATATTTTTTCGTAAGATCTTTTTCGTGAAGCAGGGAA
>JBGUPW010000254.1:0-8109 GCA_045130495.1 Ruminococcus sp.
GAGATTTTTTGGGCAAGCTGACGGAACAAGATTCAAGCAAGCCGTGCGCCATGAATTGTGCGGTGTTGCCATAGGTTTGCAAAGGGAGTATTTCTATGCCTTTTATCGCGCTTACCGTCGGCATTGTGCTGGCGGCGCTTGATCAGGTGTTTAAATATCTGATAGTATCTAATTTTGAGCTCGGACAGGTTCAGCCGTTGATCCCGGGCGTGCTCAATCTCACTTATATCCGCAACGAGGGCGTGGCTTTCGGGATGTTCGCCGGAATGCAGTGGATTTTTATAGCGCTGACGGTCGTAATGCTCGCGCTGATCATTATTTATATGTTTAAAAAGCGTCCGCAAAGCCGGTTCTTTTATGTCACTGTCGCGCTTATCATCGGCGGTGGCTTGGGAAATCTGATCGACCGCATTGCACACGGCTACGTCGTTGATTACCTCAGCCTCACGTTTTTCAGTCCCGTGTGCAACTTTGCGGATTACTGCATCACCGTCGGCGTGATTCTGCTTGCGGTCTATCTGCTGTTTTTCAGCGGTAAAAAGGAAAAAAGGGTATGACGAAGCATGAGCTTGTCTGTGAGGAAAACGACGTAAGGCTCGACAAATTTGTTGCTTCCTCATCGATCGGAGTTTCACGGAGCATGGCGGCGTCGCTTATAGAAAACGGAAACGTGCTTGTGAACGGCGCGGCGTCCGATAAAAAGCGGAAGCTGCGCGTTGGTGACAGGGTAGAGGTCAATGTCCCCGACCCCGAGCCGTATGAAGCGCAGCCCGAAAATATTCCGCTCGATATAGTGTATGAGGACGCCGATCTGCTCGTTGTCAACAAGCCGAAGGGCATGGTCGTTCACCCTGCGGCGGGCAACAGAAGCTCAACTCTTGTAAATGCGCTGCTTTATCACTGCGGCGATACGCTCTCGGGGATAAACGGCGTGCTGCGCCCGGGGATCGTTCACCGCATTGACAAGGACACAAGCGGGCTGCTGATCGTCGCGAAGAACGATTCGGCGCATACCGCTTTGGCGGAGCAGATAAAGGCGCACTCGTTCACCCGCGAATACGAGGCAGTTGTGTTCGGTTCGCTGAAGGACGAGAGCGGAACCGTTGACGCGCCGATAGGCAGGCACCCCGTTGACCGCAAAAAAATGTGTGTTACGCAGAAAAACAGCAAAAACGCCGTGACACATTATTTTGTTCTGAACAGATACAAGGGCTACTCTCATATCCGCTGCGTGCTCGAAACGGGCAGAACGCACCAAATCCGCGTTCACATGGCTTATTTGGGTCATCCCGTGGCGGGAGATCCCGTGTACGGCGTTAAAAATGAAAAGGTCGGCTTCACCGGTCAGTGCCTTCACGCCCGCAAAATCGGATTTGTTCACCCGTCTACGGGCAAATATATGGAGTTCAGTTCCGATTTGCCGCCCTATTTTCGGGAGTTTTTAACTAAACTGAAAAATATAAGCAAATAATTCGCTGTTTTTTCAAAAAAAGGCTTGAATTATAATTCTTTTTATGATAGTATAGATTAGTGTTTGAGACCGTCGTTACTCGCGACGCGATTCACAAAACGGCTCAGCCGTCAATATGAAGCCGGTAGTCCGCTGCCGTTTCAGGGTATGAATATCGGGTAAAATCAGGAGGATAAAAAATGGACGCATTGCAAACAATTGCCGCGGGTTCGGTAAAAGAGACCACTCCCGAGTTCGGCATCGGCGATACCGTAAGAGTATCCGTCAACATTCGCGAAGGCGAAAGAGAAAGAATTCAGATGTTCGAGGGCACCGTCATTGCCAAAAGAGGCAGCGGCGTAGCCGAGACCTTCACCGTAAGACGTGTTGCTTACGGCGTAGGCGTAGAGAGAGTTTTCCCGCTTCATTCCCCCAACGTAAAGGACGTTAAGGTCGTTCGTTACGGTAAGGTACGCAGAAGCAAGCTCTACTATCTGCGTGACAGAGTTGGTAAGGCTGCTAAGGTTAAGGAACAGATCCGCAAGTAATTCTCGAATAATCTGAGAGCAGGTTTCGTTTTTGCGAGCACGGCTTTTCGGCATTTTTGCCGATAGCCGCGTTCTGCCGAAGCCTCTCGAAACGGGGAACTGTGTGAGTTCCCTTTTATACTATTCATAATTTCCGTTTGGTTACGTAACGGCAATCCGTGTTTAAAGAGGTGACGGTGTTGAAAAAAAAGAACCCGCAAATCGAAACCGATGAGTTGGAAAAAGAGCAATCGGACATCGAATCGGACATTGAAAAAGATTTTTCGGATGTAGACTCGGCGTTGGACATAAACCCCGATTTTTTCCTTGGAAACAGAAGATCCGCACCGGGTCGTTTCAAGGATAACTTTCAAAGAGAATTCCAGTCGGTTTTCAATGATGAATCCGATGCGGATATCATAGAAAGCGAAAAAAGCGAAACAACCAAAAAAAGCAAATTCCTTATAGCAGACGAAGACAGCTTTGCTTCGGGTATTTTTGACTGGGTGCGCTGCATAATCGTCGCTGTATCCATTGTTGTGTTTTGCCTTATATTTGTGTTCCGACTTGTTGAGGTGGATGGCACCTCAATGCTTAATACGCTTGAAAACTCGGATAAGGTTATCGTTACCAATATGTTTTACACGCCCAAGAATAACGATATAATCGTTATATCTCACGCTGCGGAATACAATAATCCGATTATAAAGCGTGTTATCGCAACCGCGGGACAGACTGTAAGACTCGACTACGAACACGACAAGATCTATGTGGACGGCGTTGAGCTTGAAGAACCTTACATCAAGGAAGGCGGTCCCGTTATTCAAGGCAACGCGAGCGAGGAAGGAAACTACCTTGCACAGGACGATCAGGGCAACTTTGTCGTTCCGGAGGGCAAGCTGTTCGTGCTCGGCGACAACCGTCAGGTTTCACTCGACAGCCGAAACTCCAAAATAGGACTGATTGACATTAAGGATGTAATCGGAAAGGCGCAGTTTGTCGTTTTCCCGTTCAATCATTTCGGAAACGTTTATGACAAATAATCCGCAAAGCTTATTTCTGCTCGGGAAATAAGCTTTATTTTTTAAAAGAGGTTAATTATGAGCAACAATCAACAGACTATTCAGTGGTTCCCGGGGCACATGACAAAAACAAAGCGCCAAATCCAGGCGAGCCTGAAGCTTGTTGACGCGGTGGCGGAGATAATCGACGCGAGGATCCCCGTGAGCAGCCGAAATCCCGATTTGAACAAGCTGATTCAAAATAAACCGAGAATCATTCTTATGAATAAATGCGATATGGCAAACCAAACCGCAACAAAAATGTGGATCGGCCATTACGCAAAACAGGGGATAACAGCTCTTGCAGTTGACTGCAAAAGCGGCAGGAACCTGAACCGCTTTCCCGCAGCGGCTGAGTCGGTGCTCAAAGAAAAAATCGACCGCTTAAAAGCAAAGGGAATGAAAAATCCCACGCTCAGAATTATGATCGTAGGTATTCCGAACGTCGGAAAATCCTCGTTTATAAATAAAACCGCGGGGCAGAACCGCGCCAAGGCTGAGGACAGACCCGGCGTTACCAGAGGAAACCAATGGTTCACGATAAGCAAAACCCTTGAAATGCTCGATACCCCGGGAGTGCTGTGGCCGCGTTTTGACGATAAAACCGTCGGTGAGCACCTCGCCTTTACGGGAGCGGTCAACGACAGAGTTTTTGACAACGAGCTTCTTGCGGTCAGATTGCTTGACTTTTTGAAGGACTTGAAGCCCGAGGGCTTTATTTCACGCTTCAAGCTTGAGGATACGGATTTGGACGGCATAGATTCCTACGAGCTGCTGAATTTGATCGGAAAAAAGAGAGGAATGCTTGTTTCGGGCGGAGAAATTGACACGAGCAGAGCGGCAATCATGCTGCTCGATGAATTCCGCGCCGCAAAGCTGGGAAGAATAACACTTGAAATGCCGAACGGAGGATTGAAATGAATTGGCTTGAATACGAAAACAAAGCATATAAAATAGGTTTTGATAATATATGCGGGATAGACGAGGCGGGCAGAGGTCCGCTTGCAGGTCCCGTTTGCGCGGCAGCGGTCATTCTGCCGAAGGGCGTTGTGATAGACGGCGTTAACGACTCGAAAAAGCTGACCGAGAAAAAGCGCGAGGCGTTGTTTGAGGTTATTAAAAACGAGGCGGTCTCTTATTCCGTCGCCTTCGCTTCAGTGGAGGAGATCGAAGAGCACAACATTCTGAACGCCACAATGCTCGCTATGAGACGTGCCTTTTTGGAGCTTGACGTCAAACCGGACTACGCGCTGGTAGACGGCAATCGTATGCCGCCGCTTCCGGTGATGGGCGAATGTGTCGTAAAGGGAGACGCAAAATCAGTGTCGGTCGCCTGCGCGTCGATTCTCGCGAAGGTGTCAAGGGACAGGCTGATGTATAAATATGCCGAGGAATATCCGCAGTACGGCTTTGACAAGCACAAGGGTTACGGAACAAAGCAGCACATTGAGGCGCTCAGGGAATTCGGACCGTGCCCGTATCACAGAACGAGCTTCCTCGGAAGAATACTCGGTAAGAGCGAATAATGATAAGGTTTACAAAGAAACAGACGGGCGACGCAGGCGAAAACTACTGCGCCGCCTATATGAAAAGGCACGGTTATAAAATTCTCAACAGGAATTATAAAAAGCCCTACGGCGAGATCGATATAATAGCCGTAAAGGGCGGAGTGCTCTGCTTCACAGAGGTAAAGACCCGTCACGAGAACCCGATGACACAGCCGTATGAGGCGGTCGATTACCGCAAACGCAGGCGAATAATAAAAGTTGCTCAAACGTATATTGCCGAGAAAGGCGCGGACAGCTTTTGCCGCTTTGACGTTTGCGAGGTAATAACAGACAAAGAAACGCTGAAGCTTATAAAAATCAACTACATAGAAAACGCTTTTGAAGCATAGGAAGCTGTTGATTTGTTATTCAATTTGAAGCTTTTATATCCCGCCGTTTTACCACCGTTTAGGTAAAAACTTCGTTTTCCGAAGGCAGGAACGGGTGCAGCGTCACGCTGCATCACGCAGAGTTCACGTTTTCATAACCTTGAATAATCAGTAGTTCCTAAAGAACACCCTTTAAAAAGCCGTTTTTGTGGCAACGCGCCGAATTTTTTTGAAAACTTTGACAATCCGCGAAATATGTAGTAAAATATATTGTTGTTTATCACAAAAAGTGAAAGGAAGATTTGTATGTTGTACAGCAGTACCCAAAACGCGTCCGAAGTCGTTTCCGCTGCGCAGGCTATCGCGCAGGGTATCTCAAAGGACGGCGGTCTTTTTGTTCCGCAGTCGTTCCCGAAATATGATGAAAAAGATTTCAGGGAGCTTTTAAAAAAGGACTACAAGGGCAGAGCCGAAAAGATTTTCTCGGATTATCTCACCGACTTTACGGCGGAGGAAATCAAAGACTGCGTTGAAAAGGCTTACACCGGGGAGAAGTTCGGCGGCGAGAACCCCGCACCAATGGCTTATACCAAGCTCGGCGGAGTTGACCTGAACATTCTCGAACTGTGGCACGGCCCCACCTGCGCATTTAAGGACATGGCGCTGCAAATCCTTCCGCATCTGCTCACAAAGTCACTCAAAAAGACCTGCGACGGCAAAGACGCCGTTATTCTCGTAGCCACATCGGGCGACACGGGCAAGGCGGCTCTTGAGGGCTTTAAGGATGTAGAGCATACAAAGATCATCGTATTTTATCCCGTTGACGGCGTAAGCCCCATGCAGAAGCACCAGATGAACACGCAGGAGGGCGGCAACGTCACGGTATGCGCGATCAAGGGCAATTTTGACGACGCTCAGACGGGTGTTAAAAAGATATTTACAACTCCGGAAATTTCGGAAAAGCTTGCAGAGAACAATATGCTGTTTTCTTCTGCAAACTCAATAAACTGGGGCAGACTCCTTCCTCAGATCGTATATTATATTTCCGCTTACTGCGACATGGTCAACGAGGGCAAGATCGCTTTCGGCGATAAAATCAATGTCGTAGTTCCCACGGGCAACTTCGGAAACATTCTCGCGTCCTACTACGCGAGCCTCATGGGACTGCCCGTAGCGAGGTTCATCTGCGCTTCCAACTCCAACAACGTTCTCACCGATTTTATAAACACCGGTGTGTATGATAAGAACAGACAATTCTACACCACTATCTCGCCTTCAATGGATATTTTGGTTTCGAGCAACCTTGAACGCCTGCTCTATAAATTATCGGGCGACAGCGACAAGACGACCCGCGAGTGGATGACCGCCCTTAAAACGGAGGGACGCTACGAGGTCGGCGACGACGTAAAGGCTGTTATGAATGAAAAATTCTACGGCGGCTTCTGCGACGACGCCCAAACAAAGCGCACCATCAGCGAGCTGTTTGAGGAGCAGGGCTATCTTTGCGACACCCACACTGCCGTAGCGGTAAGCGTGTATGAGGAATACGTTGAGAAAACGGGAGACCGTACACCGGCGGTTATCGCTTCAACGGCAAGCCCGTATAAATTCTCAAAGGCGGTTCTCGAAGCAGTAGCTCCCGATGCAGAGCTTCCCGAAACCGAGTTCGACATGGTCGATATGCTCAACGGCATCACGGGAATGGCAGTGCCCGCTCCGCTTGCGGGACTCAAAGGCAAGCAGACCCGTTTTTCGGACTTGACCGAGGTTGACAAAATGCCGGAGTACGTGCTTTCGGCGCTCTCGGTCGAGTAATGTCGCTGTTCGTTATAGGAGATCTTCACCTCTCTCTCGGAGAGGATAAGCCCATGGATGTCTTTGCAGGCTGGAACGATTATGTCGAGCGGCTTGAGCGCAACTGGCGCTCGCTTGTCACCGACAGCGACACAGTTGTAGTGGCGGGCGATATTTCGTGGGCGATGAAGCTTGAAGAAACGCTGACTGATTTTAAATTTATAGATTCGCTTCCCGGCAAAAAGCTTTTTATGAAGGGAAATCACGACTACTGGTGGACAACAAAGCGAAAGATGGACGCTTTTTTGAGCGAAAACCGTCTCGACTCGATCAGTATCCTTTTCAACAACGCCTACCGCGTGGATGATTTCGCGGTTTGCGGAACGCGAGGTTGGTTTCTGGAAAACGACACTCCCGAGGACGAAAAGGTCGTCAACCGCGAGGCTGGCAGACTGAGGATGTCGATCGAGGAGGCAAAGAAGCTCGGCGGCGAGCTGACGGTTTTTCTGCACTATCCACCGTATTATCGGGGGACTGAATGCACCGAGATCATGGATGTGCTGATCGAATACAACGTAAGAAAATGTTACTACGGGCACATTCACGGCAAAAAGAATTTCCGTCTCGCGCACGAGGGCGTATACAAGGGCGTCGATTTTAAGCTTATTTCCTGCGATAAAGTTGGATTTATGCCGGTTTTAGTAAGATAATAGCGCAATTTAACTTGATTTCGCGATAATAATATGTTACAATAAGTCGATAATTGAAAATGGAGGAAAATTAAATGGCACTTAAGGAATGCACAAAGAAAGAAGAAGCAAATTCATATGAGCTCGTCGTATTCGTTGACGGCGAGACCTTTGAAAAGGCGATCAACAAGATATATAAGCAGCAGGTTAAAAAGATAAATATACAGGGATTCAGAAAGGGCAAGGCGCCCCGCAGAATTATTGAAAAAATGTACGGCACAGAGGTATTCTTCGACGACGCTATGCAGGATTGCTATCCCGAGGCTCTTTATGACGCCGCAGAGGAAGCAGGTGTAAAGATCGTAGCGGTTGAATCGCTTGAAGCTGTTGAAGCCGGCAAGGAAGGCTTCACATTTAAGGCTCAGGTCGTTGTATATCCCACAATTGAGATCGACAACTACAAGGGCATTGAAATCGAAAAGAAATCCACCGAGGTAACAGACGAGCTTATCGACGAGGAGATCGAGAAGGTGCGCGAGAGAAATTCAAGACTCGTACCCGTTGAGGACAGAGCCGCCGAGAACGGCGACACCGTTGTAATCGACTTCGAGGGCTTTGTTGACGGCGAGGCTTTTGAGGGCGGCAAGTCCGAGGACTTCAATCTTGCGCTCGGCTCGGGCAGCTTTATCCCCGGCTTTGAGGATCAGATCAT